>JAJRWW010000115.1 GCA_024276595.1 Myxococcota bacterium | reverse complement strand
GCTCAGGGCACCTGACCTCAGGAGACGTTGTCCGCATGGGTGGCTGCGAGGTCTGGTACGAGGACCGAGCCCAGGCCCTGCTCGCGGACCTGGGCCCTGGGCAGCCCGACCGCGTGCCCGAGGGAGAGGACCCCGCCGCCCGTGGCGCAGAGCCTGCCCACCTGGGCGCTCGGCCCGAGCAACGGGATGCATCGGAGAAGCTCCACCCGGTGGAGATGGACTGCGAAGACCAGGCGCAGAGCGAAGGCCAGGCGCAGAGCGAAGGCCTGGCGCAGAGCGAAGGCCTGGCGCAGGCGGGCAGGCGGCAGGAGACGCCAGGCGCGCCACCCACAGGTCACCTGCTCAGGGTTGTGCTGTTGGGCCTCGGCCTGGCGCTAATTGGATCTGCCGTCTACCTGCTCGTGTGGCTCTTTGCCTAGCGCGGCTGGGCCCGAGACCGACCAGGTGGGCTGGGGGTGGACAGGACAGGTAATAAGGTCAGAACAAGAGCGCTCTCACTGACGGCTCCGCAAGGCGTCCAGCTCGGACTTGAGATCCTCCACCTCCTGCTGGGTGGCGAGGTTGAGCTGGCGCGCCAGGATCCGAGAGCGGTCGTTCCAGGTCTGCTCGGCGCGCTCCCTGAGGGTCATGGCCTGCAAGAGCATCCCGGTGACCTTGGGGTTGGCGAGCACCTTCACCACCTTGGGATCGGTCATGAGCTTCATGGCCCGGGTCATCATGGCCGCCTTGAGCTTGTTCATCATCGGTCGCCTCCGGTAGGCTGTGCACCATAACGCAACGCGTTGTCTGGGGCAAGGTCTTGTAATCGAGGCTCTGTGCGCAGATACTCGGCCCACCATGAGCGGACTCTCCACCTCCTTGCACATCTTTCTCACAGAGCTCCGGGCAGAGTGGCGCAACCGACAGGTCATCACAACCATGGTCCTGCTCGCCGGCCTGTGCGTGGTCACCTTCGCCTTCGCGGGCAAGGCCGGCTCCGGGCGGCTGGCCACCCCTGCCCTCTGGGTGTCGGTGGTGCTGGCCGCCGCAGCGGGGATCGCCCAGACCATCGCCCGCCATCACAGCTCCATGGTGTCGGTTTCGCTCCGCCTGGGGGGCGCTCCCCGGTGGGCCATCTTCCTGGGACGGCTCGCCGCCTTCTTCCTGCTGCTGGCGCTCACCGCGATGGCCTGCTGGGGGGTGACAGCCCTGCTCTTCGGAGCCAACACATCGTCTCCCCTGGAGCTGGCCCTCGTGCTCCTGCTGGGCACCCTGGGCCTGGCCACCGCCGCCGTGTCGGTGGCCTCCACCGCCGGCGACTCCGGGGTCGATGGGCTGGTGCCCCTGCTGGTGCTTCCCCTGGCTCTGCCGGTGGTGCTGCTGGGCGCCAGGTGCACGCTGAGCATGGCCCGGGGCGCCCCTCCCGATGGCCTGGCCCTGCTCGCCACGCTGGACCTGCTGCTGGTGGGGCTGGGCGGAGCGCTGGCCAGCCGAACCTGACCCGCCGTTGCGCGCCCAAGGGGGCTGTGATACATGTAACGCACGTGAACCCCTACATGGTCGGGCCTTCGAGCCCTTTCAGACCACCTGGAGCACAGATGTCCACTCTACTCGTGCCGTCAGCCACACGGGTCAGACCCGCCCACATCCTGGCGACCCTCACGTCCGTGCTGCTGGCCTGCCACACCCCCACCCCGCCGCGGCCAGAGCCTCCTCGCGCAGCCAGCCGCACAGCGCCACCACCACCTCAAAGGCCCGCTCGGGGAGTCGCGCCCAGGGGCCCGGACATATCATCCACCACGGTGGTAAAGCTGGAGGTGGACTCCCTCGAGAGGCTCACCCGGCGCGCCATCGCAATGCTACCCAGGCCGATGGTCGCCATCATCCAGGCAAAGGGCCGGGTCAACCCGGCGCTCTGGATCGCCAAGGTGCTCGGCATCAACCCCCTTGTGATGGACTCCCTGGATCTGACCCGACCGGCCGCCTTCGCGCTGCTCCTCTCCCCGAGCAACCGAGGTAGCTTCAGGCTCCAGGTGCTCGCCGCCCTCCCCACAAGGGGGGACCACGCGCTCCTGCTCAACGGCCTCAACGACACCTTCGACTCGCTTGCCCCCACCTCCTGGGGGGGCATTCGGCTCCGACGGGAGGGCAAGACCATCGCCTGGGTGCGCCAGAGCAAGGGCTGGCTGCTCGTGGCCCCAACCGCCAGGCTGCTGGACTCGGCGCTCCGGTACGTGGCTCCCCGCGCAAAAATGGCTCCTCCCGGTGGGCTGCGCCTGCGGCTAGACGTACCAGCGCTCGTGCGAGTGGCCAGGCCGTTGCTTGCCCGGTGGCCCACCCTATGGCCCCTGCTGCCCTCTTTGCTGGGTAAGGCCCTGGGCGGACTGCTTGCAAGGCACCACGTGGACCTGGAGAAGGCGGGCGCACACCTGGCCAGCCTGGAGCTGGTCTCCTTCACGGCCCAGCTCCAAAAAGGACGCCTGCGCTGGCAGCTCGACCTGAGACCCCAAAAAGGCGGGCTCCTCTCCCGCTGGATCGCCGCACAGAGGCCGAGCGGCGGCTTTGGCCTGGACGTGCTCCCTTCGGGCGCCCTGCTCGCAACCAGCACCCACCGGACCCCCCAGGTGCGCGAGCTGACCCGCCGACTGGTCGCCGACATCTCCACTGCCGCTCTGGGACGCATCACTGACCGCCTGCCCAGGGAGGTGGGGCTTCGCGGCCTGCTCGCAGGGAAGCGCCCCGCCTCCCTGGGGCGCTACCGCAGAGCTCTCAGGGACCTGAACCTGGTGGACTATCGCACCAGCCACGGGGTCTACGTGCTTTGCTGGCACCTGCGCAGCTTCTTTGGGAAGCTCGGATCGGCCATGGGCGCCATGGCAAAGGTCACCGGTCCCAGGAAGGCCTTCGCCCTCTACGCCCCCAAGGGCGGCGGGATCGGCCTGGCCGCCGTGTCCGAGGTCACCGACGCGCGACGTCACAAGCGCCTGTACCGGGACACCATGTGGCTCGCCCTCCGGAGCCTCAACAGGGTAGTCCGCCGCTGGTGGCGCCTGGCAGGAAAGGGCCTGCACCAGAGGCTGGGCAAGCGGCCCATCATCCGGCTGGTGCTCCGAAAGCGCGCCCTCCGGGTGGGCAGAGTCACGGTCTCCTCGCTCTCCCTTCGCATCACCTGGCCCCGCGGGTCGCTTGCGAGCTCCCCCGAGGTGGACCGCTACCGCAACCTCGTAGGAGACCTTGTGGGCGCGGGAGAGCCGACCTGGGCCTGGGCCCACGTGGGCACCAAGCAGCTCCTGTCTTTTGGCAGCGGCTGGCGGGCACGCATGACCTCGATGGTTCGTGCTGCATCGGGCAAAAGCGGCAGCTCCCTGTCCACCGACCCCCTCTTCGCAGCTCCCCTGAAGGGGAGAGGCCAGGGCCAGCGCCTGGCTGTGGTGCTGCTTTCTACAGCTCGTCTTCTTGACACACTCCTGGACTTCGCTGCAAAAAAGCGTCCTGCGGCGGCGAGCTCGTCCATCTTCTCCCTGCTCAAGCAGATGGTCTCGAGGGGCGCCCGCCGGGCCGCCGGGGGCACCCTGGTGGAGCTCTTGCGCGTGGGCGGTGGCTATCGCCTCCGGTCAAAGATACCTGCCGCCGAGATGAACGCCTTGCTGGCAAGCGTCGGGATGGCCACCTTTTTCCTTTCCCTCCCAAAAAGCACGACTCGCATGTATAATAGGCCGGCCAAAAAGCCCCCTACCCTCCCCAAGCCCATCCATCCCTAGAAACACCGAGCGATCATGAGTGCTGTGGCCGTCGTCTTCTACTTCATCCTGCTCATTGGACCCCTCGTCTTCTTCCACGAGCTGGGGCATTTCCTCTTTGCCAAGCTCTTTGGCGTGAAGGTGCTGCGCTTCTCCCTGGGCTTCGGGCCCGCCATCCCGGGGCTGCGCAAGCGCTGGGGAGAGACCGAGTACCAGGTGGCCACCTTCCCCCTGGGTGGCTACGTGAAGATGCTGGGCGAGGATCCCTCGGAGGCGGTGGCCGAGCAGGACCGAAGACGATCCTTTCAGGGGGTTGCCCTGTGGAAGCGCTTCATCATCGTGGCCGCCGGGCCTGCGTTCAACCTGATCCTCCCGGTGATCATCTTCTTCTTCGCCTGGCTTTCCATTGACAAGACGGCCCCCGCCTCCGTGGGCTCGGTGCTCCCATCCACCCCGGCCCACTCCGCCGGTCTTCAGCCCGGGGACAGGATCCTGGAGGTAGAGGGGATCAAGACCCCCTACTGGCGAGACGCGGTGGAGATCATCGAGACCCGGCCCCAAAAGCCCACCCGGTTCGTCATCCTCCGCGACGGCCGGAGGATGACGCTCACCATCACCCCCGCCCTCCACAAGAAGATGACCCTCTTGCGGGTGATCAAGCGGGTGGGCCGCATCGGGATCACCCTGCAGCACACCCGGGCCCAGGTGGGGGTCATCGACCAATCCAGCCCTGCCTGGAAGGCGGGGCTGCGCTCCGGAGACATCGTCACCACCGTCAACGGCGACCCGGTGACCTCCTGGCACGACCTCAGGCTCGCCGTGGAAAGGCACGCGGGCAGCGCCCTGGCCTTGACCTTGCTCTCCCGCTCCTCGCCCCCCATCGCCTTCCTGGATCTCCGGGAGCTTTCCCCGCGCAAGGTCACGTTGTCCCCACCCCCTGGCAAGGACACCTCGGCCAGGGCCTATGGCATCGAGCCCGCCTCCATGTTCGTGGACCTGGTGGAGCCCGACACCCCTGCCGCCAAGGCTGGCCTCGAGGCTGGTGACCAGGTCCTCACTCTGGATGACAAGCCCTTGACGAGCTGGCTGCATCTAATCGAGCGCCTGCGCACCGCCCCCAAGAAGAAGCACCGGCTGACCTGGCGCACCGCCTCGGGGAAGATCCAGGCTGGCGATATCCTGCTGCGGGAGGTGAAGGAGAAGGACGACTTCAAGCAGGAGCGCAAGGTGTACGTCTTCGGCGCCTACAACCGGGTGGACACCTGGGAGCCCCCCGACGCCACGGTGCCCCTTGGCAGGCGTCTCTCCTACGCCCTGGTGCAGGCCCCTAAGCGCACCTGGGAGTTCTGCAAGATCATGGTCGTGGCCGTGGCCCAGCTCTTGCGGGGCAACATCCCCAGCAACACCATCGGTGGCCCCATCATGCTGGGCTACGTTGCCAACAAGGCCGCTGGTCAGGGCTTTGAGACCTTCATCTTCATCATGGCGCTCATCTCCATCAACCTGGCGCTCATCAACCTGCTGCCGATTCCCATCCTGGACGGCGGACATATTCTGATCTTCTCGATAGAGGCGATCCGGCGCAAGCCCATGTCCCTCTCCACCCGCGGCGCCATGACCACCGTGGGGCTGCTCTTCGTTGTGCTGCTCATGGCCCTGGCCTTCTTCAACGACTGCAACCGATACATCTTTGGCTGACCCAATGGCAGACGACTGGATCCTCGCCCTGGACACGGGAACCCCCACCGCCTCCGTTGCAGTGGCCAGCCGCAGCGCCGGGGCCATCTTCTGCGTGAACGAGCCCGCCCGCACCCACGGCCCCACGGTGCTGCTGCTGGTGCAGCGAGCTCTCTTTGAGGCCCACATCGGCCCCGAGGACCTCAAGGCGGTGGCCTGCGGCAGGGGCCCTGGCTCCTTCACCGGCCTTCGCATCGGCCTGGCCACAGCCAAGGGGCTCTGCTTCGCCCTGGGGGTGGAGCTTCTGACCCCCTCGTCCCTGGAGGCTCTGGCCAGGACTGTTCGACGGGACACGGGCACCGAAAGAGTGGCCACTGTCGTGGCCTGCCTGGACGCCCGCCGGCAGGAGATCTTCGCCGGCGCATGGAGCTTCGGTGGGCCAGGGGGCGTGACCCAGGTCATGTCACCCGCCGCCCTCGGCCCCGGCTCCCTCGCCGAGGAGGTGGCTGCCATGAGCTCGGCCGGACCGGTCATCCTGGCAGGCTCCGGTGCCACCCTCTACAGACAGGAGCTCACCGCCCTCTTGCGAGGGGTGGCCGAGCTGCCCGAGGGACTGGCGCAGACGCCGGACGCGGCTGTGCTCGCTCACATGGCTGCGGACATGCTGGAGGAAGGGGACGTGGCGGATCTGCGCAGGGCCGAGCCCGAGTACCTGCGCCCCTCGGACGCCGAGCTGAACCGCCGCCAGAGGGCTCGAAGGGAGAGGTGATGTCCGGGGACGAGCTGGGAGCAAGGGCTGCCGAGGTGCTCCTGCGCGGGATGGACCCCGGGAGCCGGGAGTCCGGCCTGCGGCTGGACAAGAACGGCATTTGGTACCACGAGTCCACGCCCGTCACCCACCGCCGCCTCGCCCGCGCCCTCTTCAGGTGGCTGGATCGCGAGCCCGGGTGCGACCGCTTTGTGCTGCGCCCAACCCCGGACTTCTGGGCGTGGGTGGACGTGGAGGACGCGCCCTACCAGGCCAGCCTCACCGAGATCACCGAGTCCGGAGAGCTCAGGCTGCTCCTCTCCGGCGACCTGGAAGACCTGTTCCGAGGGCCCAGCATCTTCGTGGATGAGAGCAACGCCTGGTACATTCCCGTGCGGGGGGGCCGGTTCGAGGCCCGCCTGAGCCGCGGCGCCATGTCCGCCCTGGCCGAGCACATGCAGCCGGACGACACCTCGGCCGAGGGGGTGATCCTGCTGCTCCCCGGTGGCCGCCGGATCAGCTTCGCCAGGCGCCCTCGCCGCCGGCGACGGGTCACTCCCCGTGGGGCGATCCCGCCGGAGGGCGAAGGACCATGAGCCCCGTGCCCACGAGCTGACGGACGAACAGCAGCAGCCGCTGCCTCGCACCCTCTTCGTCGGGATGCTCCTCCTCGAGCAGCGTGGCCAGCTCGGCCAGGGTTCGCTCCCCGTCCATGAGCTCCCAAAGCCACGTGCCCAGCTCGTCCAGGTGCACCTTCACCCAGGGATCGGCCAGCCTCCTGGTGAGCAGCCTGCCCAGCCAGGTGCGGCCGTAGCGTGGCTTGAGGAGGATCGCCTTGCCAGTCTCACTGTCCTTCTCGCAATCCACGGCGGGCAGTGGGATGCAGCGCAGCAGGTCTGAGTCGTTCATGGCCGCAGCAGACCTCGTAATGTCCAGGCCGTGGCGCGCGGGAGCTTCTTGTCAGCAAGGCGCTCCTGCGTCCTTTTCCTCGGCGCCATCCCCACTGTCTTCTGGCGCTTCGGCCTCGGCTCCCCTCTCGGCCCCTTCTCCAGCTCCCGTCTCGGCACCTGCATGCGCCTCGGCGTCTCCGTCCGAGCCGCCGTCGCCGCCACTCCCGCCCGAGCCCGGGTCGGGCCGAGTCCTGGTCACTCCCTTGAGGGACATGGCCACCATGAACACCCCGAGGCCCACAATGACGACGATTCCCAGGGGCCACCAGTGGAACCAGCCTGGCGTGCGGGCCACACAGGTCAGCTTCCCTGCCTGGGAAGCCACCCACGAGTCGGTCCCGCAAAAGAGCTTGGTGTTGAAGGCCACTATGATAGCCAGCACGATGCCGATCATCGCCTCACCGGCCACCAGGCCGGATGCCACCAGCAGGCCACGGTTCTCCACCGTCTCCCTGGCCTTCTTGTCGTCGCCCAGCTTGCGGGCCGCCAGCCGGTCGGCGACCCACTTGATGATGCCGCCTACGAAGATGGCCGAGGTGGTGGTGAACGGGAGATACATGCCCACGGCGATGAGCATGGGCGAGGGAGAGCCGATCAGGATCAACGCTACCGCAAAGAGCATCCCGATCACTATGTAGTGCCAGGGCATGACCCCACCGATTATCCCGGTCGCGGTGGTGTGCATGAGCCCCGCCTGGGGAGCCGGAATGGTCTCGCTGCCGATTCCGCCGCCTGACTTGTGCAGCACCATGATGATGGGGATGAGCACCAGGGCCGCCGCCACCACCCCGATGAGCCCGCCCACCTGCATCTTCCAGGGGGTGCCCCCCAGCAGGTGGCCCACCTTCCAGTCCTGGAGCATGTCGCCCGCCACGCCTGCCACGCAGCAGACCACCGTGGCCACTCCCAGCACCGCGATGATCCCCGAGGTGCCCTTCATCCCCAGGAGCACCAGCAGCCCTGCCGCCAGGAGCAGGGTGGAAAGGGTGAGGCCCGAGATGGGGTTGGACGAGGAGCCGATGATGCCCACCAGGTACCCGGCCACAGCGGCGAAGAGAAAGCCGGCCACGGCCATGACCAGGGTGGTCACCATGGAGACTCCCATGGCCTTGGTGAGCCAGAAGTAGATGCCGGCCATGCACACGACGAGCACGGCTATGGCGCCCAGCACCTTTCCGAAGCCCAGGTCCTTCTAGGTCCTGGAGAGGGCCGCGCCGTCGGAGCTGCCGCCCAGGGAGCTGAAGGATCGTGCCATGCCGCCAATGAGGTTCTTTCTCATCTTGAACAGGGTGTAGAAGGCCCCGACGATCATCGCGCCGATGGCCACGTTCTTGATGGAGCCGGCGTAGATGCCGCTGAGCACCCCCTGGTCGCCTATGAAGTTGTTGATGGTGGGCACATGGTCGGCCTTGAAGGGGCCGGTGGCCATGTGCGCCGGCAGCCTGGCCCCGGCAACGTAGTGCTGGGCCTGCTGCCACAGGTACTGGTGCTCGCCCGTTGTGGAGACGAACACCAGCACGAGCGGCATGAGAAACAGCCAGCCGAACACGCCCCCTGCGAAGGTGATGGATGCGAGCTCAGGGCCAATTATGTATCCCACCCCCAGGAAGGCCGGTGAGGCGGATGGGGAGACGTAGGGGAAGGTGCCCCCGGCCGCCTTTGCGGTGCCCCCCACCGTGAAGAGCGCCTTGACCTTGGCGCCGATGATTGGCACCCCGTTGCCGTTCTTGAACACCTCTATGAGGGCCGCCAGGCCCATGGAGCCAAACACAAGCCCTGCGCCCGAGGAGCCCCCCTGCCCCGCCTTGACGATCTCTGTGCAGGCCACCGACTCCGGAAAGGGCAGCGAGGTGTCCCCCATGAAGGCCCGCCGCAAGAGGATCACGAACAGCACGCCGAGGATGCCCCCCACCAGCAACAGGATGGTCCCCTGGACGTAGTTCATGGCGGTGACCTCGGGCCAGAGGGCGTCCTTGCCGCCAATGAGAAAGGCCGGGATGGTGAAGATGGCTCCGGCCGCCAGGGCCTCTCCCACGGCGCCAGTGGTCCTGGCGATGTTCTCCTCCAGGATGGAGCCCTTGAACATCCGCAGCACCGCCATGGCGATGACCGCCGCAGGGAAGGTGGCCGCCACGGTCATCCCGGCCTTGAGGCCCAGGTAGGTGTTCGCGCCGCCGAGCACCACGGCCATGACGGCGCCCAGCAGCACCGCCCTGAAGGTAAGCTCGCGGGTCTTGGTGTCCTCCGGAGAGACGTAGGGCTTGAACTTCTTTTCCATGACCGCTCCCATGCATTGGGGTCTGGCAACCGATCCAGCTACAACTGTCGAGCCAGCAGACTGTAATGGCACGGCGTTTTTCCTGTCAAGGGCGCCCCCGCTCGCCGGTCCTGTGCGCCTACAGCTCCAGCTCGAGCTTCTTGATGAGCCGATACAGGTAGGTCCGTTGCAAGCCCAGCTCCCTTGCGGCTGCCGCCCTGTTCCCCCCGTTCCTCTCCACGGCCTCGCGGATGAGCCTGCGCTTGTGCTCCTCCACCGCCTCGTGGAAGGGCAGCGCAGGCCCATGCGCCGCTGTCGACGCACCGACCGTCGTCCCCGGGCTTTGGGAGCCGGTGCCCCTCGCCGCCTTCTCGGTCCCGCTGTCTCCTGGCGCCTGGTCCGACCTGCCGGGCCCACCCGGTCCGGTCACGGGAGCAGGGAGCGTAACCTCCGTGTCCAGCACCGGCCCGGCCGACAGCACCACCGCCCGCTCGATTACGTTGGCCAGCTCCCGCACGTTGCCCGGCCAGGGATACCTGGTGAGCCTCTCCATTGCGCGCTTCGAAATGCCGTCTATCCCCTTGCCCGTGCGCCCACCAAAGAGCTCCATGAAGTGCACCGCCAGGGCCGGGATGTCCTCCACGCGCTCCCGCAGGGGCGGCAGCTCGATGGGCACCACGTTCAGCCGGTAAAACAGGTCCTCCCTGAAGAGCCCCTCGGCCACACGCTGCTCCAGGTCCCGGTGGGTGGCCGCGACCACTCGGACGTCCACCCGGATGGTTCGCTCCGAGCCCACTGGGAGCACCTCCCCCTCCTGCAGGGCGCGCAGGAGCTTTGCCTGGAGCGCTGGGGGCATGTCGCCCACCTCGTCGAAAAAGAGGGTCCCCCCGTTGGCGAGCTCGAAACGCCCTCGCTGCCGCGCCACCGCGCCAGTGAAGGCACCCTTTTCGTGCCCGAAGAGCTCCGACTCCAGGAGGGTCTCTGGCAAAGCAGCGCAGTTGATCGTCACCAGGGGCTCGGCCGCCCTGTCGCTCTCCAGGTGGATCGCCCTGGCCACCAGCTCCTTGCCGGTGCCGCTCTCGCCCCGGATGAGCACCGTCGCGTCTGTGGCCGCCACCCGGCTCACCTTGCGTAGAACCCTCGAAATGGCCTCGGAGGTGCCTACGATCTCACCGTGTCTGGCCGCCTGCTGAAGCTCCTCTCGCAGGTAGATGTTCTCCGCTTCCACCCGGTTCTTGAGCTCCATGATCTCCCGCCTCTGGCGCGCCAGGTCCCGGCTCAGCTTCTCTATCTCCGTGTAGGCCGCCGCGTTTCGCACCACAACGGAGAGCTGCCTCCCGAGGGCCTCCAGGGTCACGATCTCGTCCCTCGAGACCATGGCGCCATCCACCTTCCCTCCGAGGGCCAGCAGCCCCAGGACCCGGTCGCGCACCACCAGGAAGACGATAATCGCCGAGTCCAGCGCCGCGAAGATGCTGGAGAGCTCCTCTGCCAACCTGGGGGGTCTAGCTCGAGCCAGGAGCCGGGCCACCGCCACCGTCTCTCCAGCAGAGTGGGCTCGCATCTTGCGGAGGGTGAAGCTGTCCACCGTTGGAAGAGCGGGCGGCACCTGCACCTCCCTGCCAGCCGAGTGGACCACCTCCAGCCTGCGGTCCGGTCGAGCCAGGAGCAGG
>JAJRWW010000114.1 GCA_024276595.1 Myxococcota bacterium | reverse complement strand
GTCGTCACGCTCCAGGCGGTACGTCTCGCGAAGCTCCCCAACTATCTCAGCCTGCTTCACCGTGTCGATCCCCAGGTCGGCCTCCAGCTCGAGGTCGGGCTCCAGCTCCTCCAGGTCGTAGCCCGTCCGCCGCGCCACCACCGCCTGAAGGCGCCCCAACACCTCGGCCTCGTCCACCGAAGCAGACGCCGCTGCTGCGGTCACGCTGGCAGCGACAGCGCTGGAGGGGGAGACGGGCTCACTCTCGGTCACAGTCGAAGGCCGCTCGGTGGACCGCGCCGCGGTCAGCTCAGCCGGCGAGTCGCCGCTGCTGTCGTTTGTGCTCATTGGATCTCTCTCCCTGGTCGCCCGCGCCTGACGCTGAGCCAGCTCCAGGGCGTCTGTCAGCTTCTCGTCTCGGTCCCCCCTCGCAAGGCGGCTGCGCAGGATGCGCCCATCGCGGACAACGGCCCCCGAGGGGATCTGGCAGCGGGACTCCAGGAACTCCCGGAAGGTGGGCTCATCCACTCGGGGATCCTCTCCCTCGGGTCGCCGGTAGAGGGTCAGCGCTATCTGCGATCCGAACCCCGCTGCCAGACGCAGGGCGTAGCGACGGCGCACCGATCCGCCCCTGTGGAAGGTCAGGTTGGCGAACTCGGGATCCGGCTCGGTGAGGTTTGCCACCGCCGGCAAGGTCCGGGACCAGAGCCCCGCCACGATGGCAGCGTCCTCGATGCCCGCCGCCATGGCGTGCCCTGTGTAACCCTTGGTGTTGACCACCAGCACGTCGCCCACGTTTTCGCCGAAGGCGCGCCGCAGGGCGTCCACCTCCGCCTGCGCGGAGCCGCCCCTGGCCGGGGTGAAGGTCTCGTGTGACATGAAGACCAGGTCCTTCGCCAGCTCCGCTCTGTCGATCCCCAGCACCTCCGTGGCTGTCTCCACCAGCCGATCCACCTCCTCGGCGATATGGGCAGGGCGCAGCCTGAGGGGATGGGACGCGCTGTTGGCCAGGCGGGTGGCGACGATCTCGGCCCTGGGGAGCACCCCGCGCCGCCTGGCGGAGTCGGCCGACTCCACCAGGAGCGCCACGGCGGCCATCCCCAGGATCATGCCGTTGCGGTTGGCGCCAAAGGGCACCGCGGCCCGCTGCAGCTCCTTCTCGGTGGTGGCCGCACCCAGGGCGAGGAACCCCCCTCCAATCCACGGGAGCATGCGGGCGCTGGTGACGTCGTCCGCACCCACCACGAGCACCCGCGCGCAACGGCCACAGCGGATCCAGTCCTGGGCCATGGCCACCGCCAGGGTGGTGGAGGCGCAGGCCGAGTTCACCATGGTGTTGGGGCCCATGGCACCCAACAGCTCGGCGATGTGCGCGTGCCCCAGCCCCAGGATCTGCAGCAGCGTGTTTCGGGGGAAGGGGCTCTCGGCCGGATCTCGGCCCACGAGGTCGAGCAGTCGATCATAGCCCGGGAAGGCAGATGCGAAGATCACGCCCGTGTCCTCCCCCAGGGCTGCGGGGAGACGAAACCCGTCTCCAAGTGTGCGCCCTCCGGAGACGGCGCGACGCTGCTCCACCAGGGGCATCCATCCGTCGCGGAGCACCTCGAAGGCCGCGGCGACACCCATGCGGGTGGTGGGATCTCGGTCCACGTCCCAGCTAGCTCCGACCCGGTAGTCCCCTGCCAGGTCCACCGCGCCACCCCGACCAGCCCAGGCCATCACCTGGTCGGCAGAGGACACCTGCTCCAGGGCTCCCGTGCCGTCGGTGGACTTGACGATGCGCTCTATGTGCTGGTCCACGATCTTCTGCTGCGTGGTGGGATCCAGGTGGTCGAGCAAGCTCTCACCCGCCAGCAGCCGGCTCAGGTGGTCGTCGCCGAAGAGGCGCTCGGAGCCGGGCAGCCCGGCGGCCACGCCGGTGATCCACACCGGCTCCTCCATGGGCTTGGCCGGGGCGGATCGGGCGCCGTCCACAGCGGGCGGCAGGGCAACAGGCCTGGGTCGATGCTCCGACAGGTCGGTGACCATCTCGCCCCTTCCGGAGCCCAGCCGGGTGGCCGTGACGGTCTGACCGTCGGCCACTAGCTGGGCCACCCCCTCCACCAGGCTGCGTGGGCCGCCCTTCCTGGGGTGGTTGGTGTGGACGGCTCGATGGGGTCGCCCCATGAGGATGTCCCGGGTGAAGCCCGTGAGCGCCTTCTTCGGGCCAATCTCCACGAAGGTGCGGATGGAGCGCTCGTACATGCGCTCGATGATCCCTATCCACTCCACCGGTGAAGCCACCTGTCGGGCCATCAGGTCGAGCACCTCCTCCCGGTCCTCGGGGTAGGGCTCGGCGTTGACATTGCTGAAGATGGGCAGGCGCGCTGGCTGGATGGTCTCCCTCTCCAGCACCCGCCGCAGAGGCTCGCTGGCCGCCGCCACCACCCTGGAGTGGAAGGCGTGGGACACGGGAATGCGCTGGCAGCGGAGGCCAGCGGCCTCGAAGCTCGCCATGGCCTCGCCCACCGCCTTCGAGTCTCCGGCGATGACCGTCTGGTTGGGGCTGTTTTTGTTGGCAGCCACCACGTAGCCGTGGACACCTTCGAGCAGCGCATCCACCCTGTCTGCGGAGGCCGCCACCACTGCCATCTGGCCCGGGTCGTTGCCCTCGGGCACCGCGCCAGCCATCTCCTGACCCCTGGCGGCCACGATGCGCAGCGCCTTGTCCAGGGGCAGCACCCCGGCCGCGACGCAGGCGGCGTACTCCCCCAGAGAGTGGCCGGCCACGGCGTCGGGGACCACGCCCAACCCGGCCAGCATCCTCAGGATCGCCACGTCCGTGGCCAGGACCGCGGGCTGAGTGACAGCCGTCTGCTGCAGGGCCATTGCGGCGGCGTCGGAGGAGACGCCATCTGAGATGGAGATCCTGCCAAAGATGTAGTCAGTGAGAGGGCGACCCAAGATGGGGGTCATCACCTCGTCTGCCTCGGCGAAGGTGGCCTTCACCGCGGGCATGGTCTCGACCAGGTCCTCGAGCATGCCCACGTACTGGCTGCCCTGGCCCGGAAACACGAAGGCCAGCCCTGGCGCAGGGCCCTCCCCCAGGAAGGTGCCAGCGCCAGCCAGCTTGATGGCCCCCTTGCCGGTGCGCAGCAGGGTGTCGAGCTGCTGGGTGCGCGTGGAGAGCTCCTCCAGGCTCTCGGCGGTTATGGCCGCCCGGAAGCGGCGGTCCCAGGCGGCTCCACCCCAGCGCAGGGCCAAGGACTCCAGGCTCTGGCCCTGCTGGAGCTGGCGCCTGAGCTCGGCCAGCTCCCTGGCGAGCCCGTCACGGGTGTCGGAAGCCAGCCGGAGGAGGGCCACACCGGGCATGGCCACCGGAGACGCGGCCTCTGGCAGGTGGTGGGTGGCGAAGGGGGCCTCGGGGTAGACGGACGGAGCCTCGGGGGCGGCGGACGGAGCCTCGGGGAGGACGGACGGAGCCTCGGGGAGGGCGGACGGGGCCTCGGGGGCGCCAGCTCGCGCCGAAGGCAGGGCCAGCCGGGCGGCCGGCGCCTCGGGGCGATGCTCCTCCAGGACCACGTGGAAGTTGGTGCCTCCGAAGCCAAAGGCGCTGACGCCCGCGCGCCGGGGGATCCCATCGGGTGGGTTCCAGGGAGCCAGCTCCGTCTGGACACGCACGGGCACCCGCGGCTGGCGGAGCGCCTCGTTGGGTCGCTCGTAGCCCGCGGTGGGGGGCAGGACCCCCCGCTCCAGAGCCAGCACAGCCTTCACCAGGCTGGCCGCTCCGGCCGCGCTCTTGAGGTGTCCAATGTTGGACTTCACGGAGGTGATTGGAACGGGCCCGTTGGGCAGCTTTGACATGTCCAGCAGGCGGGCGAGGGTGGAGACCTCGGTGGCATCGCCCACGCGGGTAGATGTGCCGTGAGCCTCGATGAGCCCCACGGTCTCTGGCTCGATCTCGGCGTCCTCGTAGGCCCGGCGCATGGCCAGGAGCTGTCCGTCTGAGCTGGGCGCCGTGAGCCCCTTGGCCCCCCCGTCGGAGCTGCCGCCCACCCCGCGGATGACCGCGCGCACACGGTCCCCGTCCGCCAGGGCGTCATCGAGGCGCTTGAGGATCAGCACCGCGCCGCCCTCTCCCATGACAAAGCCGTCAGCCCGGTCGTCGAAGGGCATGCTGCCCCTGGCCGAGAGGGCGTGGGTCTTGCAGAACTTCACAAAGCCGCTGGCGCACATGTTGCGGTCCACGCCGCCGGTGATGGCCAGGTCACACTCCTTGTTGCGAAGGGCGTTGACAGCGGCGGAGAGGGCTGCCAGGGAGGATGCGCAGGCGGCGTCCACCGTGTAGTTGGGGCCCGTGAGCCGATAGGCCGCGGCGACCCGGCCCGCCACCACGTTCGAAAGCTCACCAGCCATGGTGTCCTCGTTGATGGCAGGGCGGGTGGACTCCAGGTAGTCTCGCAGCTCGGCCAGGAGGCGATCCTGGCTCTCGGGTGAGAGCTCCCCAAAGGCCGAGGAGCGCCTGAGGTTCCGCTCGAAGACCTGGTGGGCCATGCGCACGGAGGTCGACTCCCTCAGGTCGCCGCCGATGGCGTTGCCCAGGATCACCGCGCACCGCTCCTTGGGCAGCGCGTCCCCTGTGAGCCCCGCGTCCGCCAGGGCCGCCTCGGTGATGTCCAGGGCCAGAACCTGCGTCGCGTCCACCGACTTGGCCACGTTGGGCGGGATCCGCCAGCGCCTGAGCTGTGGCTTGAAATCGTCCAGGAACCCGCCGATGCGGCTGTAGGTCTTGTCTGGCGCCTTTGGGTCTGGATCCCAAAACAGGGTGGGATCCCAGCGGTCCGCAGGAACGTCCGTGATGGAGCAGACCTTGTCGCAGATGTTCTGGAAGAAGGTCTCCACGTCGGGGGCGCCCGGCATGCGGGCACCCACACCGATGACGGCGACGAAGGGCTTGTCTTGCTGGCTCATGTGCAGTTCCTGATCCTTGTGGTTACGTTCAACCCACCGGCAGCAGCGGGTCGGCAAGTAGGTCCTCGGTGGCCAGCCGCCCGGCTAGCTGGTCCATGTCCAAAAAAGAGCCGTGGGTGCTCGCCAGCAGGCGCCCCGGGTGGAGCCGCCCGTCGAGGCCGATGACCTCCTCGGGGCTGAGGGTGTGGGTGCCGGCGAGCACCCCAAACACCACCGAGGCCACCGTGCTGCCCGCCTCTGCCGCCTGCAGGCGCGCGAGGGCGGCGATGTCGGCTGGCCATCCCTCGGGGGCGGTGTCGGGCAGGTGATCCGAGTGAGCGGCCCAGGCGGCGGCCTTGCGAGTCAGGGCCACCGCCGCCTCCAGGGCGGAGATCGCCCTGGCCAGCTCGAAGATGACGTGCTGCTGCCGCCCGAGGCGGGCCTTGCGGGCCCGCTGCACGAGGGCCACCATGGCCAGGGCGCTCGCCTCCAGCCTGGCGGCGCCCACCGAGGGGCAGCGCTCGCCCAGCGCGCGCATCTGCGCTGCCAGCTCCTCGTAGAGCTTGCCCTTCCCGATGAGGAGCTGGCGCCAGCGACCACGACCGGCCACCTCCTGGTTGATCTCGCTCGTGCCCTCGTAGATGGTGGTGATCCGCACGTCCCGGCGGATCTTCTCCACCATGTACTCCCGAATATAGCCGTAGCCACCGTGCACCTGAACCGCCGCGTCCGCAGCCTGGCAGCCGGCCTCCGTTGCGAAGAGCTTGGCGATGGAGCCCTCCACCTGCAGCTCCTCCTCCCCCGCGTCGATGCGGCGAGCCACCTCCTGCACATAGGCCCTGGCCGCTTGCAGCCGAGCGATGTGCGGCAGCAGCAGCTTGTGGGTGAGGCCCTGCTTCTGCAGCAGGGTCGTGTCGAACTGGACCCGCTCTCGCGCGTACGCGACCGCCCGACGCTGAGCATCCACCCCGGCGCCGAGGCCAAAGGCGGCAACCATGAGGCGGGTGTAGCCAAATACCATGGCCGCCTGGGCGAGGCCCTGGCCCTCCACGCCTCCCACCAGGTGGTCGGCCGGAACCAGCACGTCCTCCAGCTCCAGCTCCGCGGTGTTCGAGGCGCGGATGCCGTGCTTCTCCTCCTTGCGTCCCGGGTTGAAGCCGGGAGTGCCCTTCTCCACCACAAAGAAGCTGGGGCCGCCAGGAGCCCTGGCCAGGACCGTGTACAGGTCTGCGACCGATCCGTTGGTTATGAAGCACTTGCGCCCGGAGAGGCGGTAGCATGGGCGTCCATCAACCGTGACCGGCTCGGCCTTGCTGCGCAGGGCCGCCACGTTGCTGCCCGCCCCAGGCTCGGTGACGCCGTACGCCACGAGGAGCCCCTCGTCGGCGATCCGGGTGAGCCAGCGCTCCTTCTGCTCGGGGGTGGCTCCCACCAGGATGGGATCGGTTCCCAGGGCAGTGGCCAGCACCGAGGTGGCCACGCCCAGGTCCAGCGCGGCCAGGGCCTCCGAGACGGTGCAGATGTCGATGGCGCCCGCGTCCATGCCACCAACCTCCTCCGGAAGAAACAGCAGGTGGAGACCGATCTCCGGGCCAAAGAGCTGCCGAACCAGCGCCTCTGGGAACCGCTCCTCGGCGTCCAGCTCCAGCAGCAGCTCGTCGGGCAGCTCCCGGCGACCAAACTCCCTGAGGCTCTCGAGCACGAGGGACCTGGTCTCCTGATCGAGACCCGCGCCCCTGTGGACTGGCTCCGAGGTTACGGCTTTGGTTGCGACCATCGTCTTCTCCTGGATGTCGGGGGTTGCGAGCCACCGTTGGCCTGGGTCGCCTTAGCACGAAAAGGGCGCTGATGCAGCGACAGCGACGGCGGTGGAAGCGTTTTTCGCCCGCGGCGCGTTAAGCAGGAAACGTGCCAGCGCTTACAGCACCCTGGGCGCCAGGAGACGATGTATGCTCATGTGCGAGTCAATACACCATCATGATAGAAGAAACCAGGATCCCGCCAGCAAGCCTCCCGATCCATGACGCACCGCGTAGACGACATGCTGTCCGGGGATCTGGCTCACCACATACGCAGGGTGGCGCGCGCATTACGCACCCCGACCCTGGTGCCATCGGCGAGCCGAGCCATCAGTCGCGCATCCAGATGGTGGCCACAGCTACCCCCAAGGCAGGGAGGAGAGCGGCGGCCAGGAAGGTGTTGTCAGGACCCAAGGCGCTCCAGGCGTACCCGCTGGCCAGGCTCCCCAGGGCACCGCCCAGACCGTGGGACAGGCTCGCATAGAGGGCCTGCCCCCTGGCCTGGAGGGGCCCGGTGAAGCGCCTGTGGATCACGTGGATGTTCACAGCATGAAAGAGACCGAAGCTGAAGGCGTGGAGGGTCTGGGCAGCGAGCAGGACCGCCGGGTTGTCCACCAGCAGGCCTATCAGAGCCCACCTCAAGGAGGTCATCCCCAGGCTGGTGACCATCAGCGCGCGCGGGGAGAAGCGGTAAAGGAGTCGGCTGGTGGTGAGGAACACGCCCACCTCGGCCACCACCCCCAGCCCCCAGAGGGGCCCGATCTGGCTCTTGGAGTAGCCGTGGGCCTCCAGGTGGATGGAGAAGAACGTGTAGTAGGGGCCGTGACTGGCCACCATGAGCACGGACACCACGAAGAGGGCCAGCACCTCCGGGCGTCGCAGAACGCTGCCGAGGCGGGGCTGCTCCTTCTTCCAGGTGCGGCCAGGGTGGCCTGGAATGGTCATGCTCATGAAGGCGATTGCGACAAACAGCGCGAGCACCGCCCAGGGCAGCAGCTCGATCCCCTGGGAGTCCAGCAGACCGCCCAGGGCAACGACCCCGAGGATGAAACCCAGGCTCCCCCACAGGCGGAGACGTCCGTATCGCTCGGCGTGGCGTCCCAGGTGGTTGAGGGTCACCGCCTCGAAGGGCGGGAGGGTGGAGGAGCGAAAGAAGCTGAAGAGCCCGGACACGAGCGCCAACAGCAGGAAGCCGCTACCCACGAGCACCCCGGCAAAGGCCACGCAGCTCCCCACCGTTGCCAGGCGCACCAGGGCCATGCGCCTTCCGGTCCTGTCAGAGAGCCACCCGGCCACCAGGGGTGCGGCGATGCGAGTGCCCATGAAGACCGCCACGAGCTGACCTATCCGGGCCGGAGAGAAGCCCAGGTGCGCCAGGTAGGGAGCCCAATAGGGCACCAGCGCGCCCAGAGCGGCGAAGTACAGCAGGTAGAAGCCGGCAATACGACGTACCGGAACGGCGCCGGCAGGGGAGCCTCTTGGACGTGGCTGAGCCATCTGTGCGCGCAGCTTAGCCAGGCCGCCGGGGCAAGTAAACCCACCCGCGGGCCCGGCAATCCACCGCTCCCAACCCTCAAGCCGAGGCGTTCGCGGTAGGGACCGGCGTCACCGCCGGCCCCCCGGCACAGGTCCTAGCGAGCACTGCCATGGTGTCCGCCTCGCCCATCTGCCCGACCATGGCTTGGAGCAGCTCCTCGGCCGCCAGCCCCACCCTGTCTCCGCGCTCTTGACCTCGAAGTCCTCACCGCTCACCCACCTGCTCGTCGACGAGGAGATTGTGCGCACGATCCCGCAGCGGGCCGGACGTCTGGAGCTGCCGGCGCTGGTCCGCAGCTACCCGGGGCGACTTGGTCGCACGGGGTGACGGCCAAGCGGGTGCGGTCGGTGGGGATCATGGCAGGTAGCAGTGCTCCGTGAAAATGCCGACAACGATGCATCCTGCGCCTGCGTCGTAGAGGAAGTGGATGCGGTCGCGGTCAGGCTCGATCTTGGCGTGCCACCAGAAGACGTGCTCGGCCTCGTCCCAGGTGCGGGTGCGATCTCGGCGGGCCCGGTTGTTTCTCATGGTCCTGCCGTTCTCGCCAGTCGCCGTCACCCCGTGTGAACCGAAGTGAGCCTGCCAATCCTGCGGCCTGTGCTCACGACAGATCGGGAGCCCGTGGTCGTCGAGCACGCCGAGGTGTCTGGTGACCTCGGCGCGCAGCTCACGGAAGGGCTTGCTGAAGTCATGAAGACCACCCCACAAGCCGTCCGCCCACCGCAGCTCGGGAAAGGCGGAGGCAGCCAGCGCCGGGTAGGCCTTGTCGTCGGCGTTCTCGACTTCTATGGCGTCTCGGAAAAAGGCGCGGTGTTCGGGCTCGTCAGTCACGAAGTGGACGGTCTGCGTGCGCCCGTCGACGGTGACGTCGAGTGGGCCGCTACGGCCCGCTGTGCGCAGCGTCAGGCAGGCCAGCGCTTGACCTTGACCCACCTTGTCATGGGCGAACGCGATGGAGGGAGCCAGCAGGGTGCTGCCGTCCATGTCGACATCCAGCGCGACCTCGTCGGTCCAGACCGCGAGACGGTCCAGGGCGCGGGAGACACGGAGGCGCAGGTCACAATCCTGGATGATCTCGTTGGGCTCGAAAAGCAGCCTGAATGGCCTCGGGGTGACCCCATCGAAGTCGTAGAACCCCTCGTAGAGTTGCGCCTCCTCCTGGCGCTTGCTGGCGGTATCGAGGCGATCGAGCAGCGCTTCGAGCGCATCCTCGAAATCGCGGGGGCGCAACCCTGCCAGATCCCAGCTCGACTCGTCCACCACGAAGCGCAGCATTCAGCGCCTCCGCAGGTGACGCGCGAGGGCGCCCAGATCACGGTCGATCTGATCTAAGAAACCCGCGGGCCACGCCGACAGCTTGCCGCGCACATCGACGGTGATCTCGGTGACGTTGTCGTCGAAGTAGTGGATGACGGCATCGTCGGCTGGCATGTCTCCCTCGGCCACCGCCCGGCGGATGCCATTGATGACGTGGTCGCTGTGGGTTTCCACCAGCACCTGCACGCCGTCCGCGACCATATTGGCCAGGAAGGCGCCGATGGCGGACTGACCCGCGGGGTGCAGGTGGATCTCTGGGTTCTCGATGACCAGCAGCCCGCCCATCTCGGCCACCAGCCCGGCAACGATGATGGGCAGCACCGTGGACACGCCAAAACCCATGTTGGGGGGGCGGACCCACTCGTGGCGCATCCCCGGGGTCTTGTACTGGAGGCGGGTCACCGTCGACCCGGGAAACCACTCGGCGCGGATCTCCAGGGGGCGCGCGACCTCCTTCATCCAGCCCTCAACGTGGTACTGGAGACCCGCCGGTTTCACGTCGGGGCGGCGACGGCCATCAGGCACCTTGTACCGATCCAGCATGGCCAGGACGTGGGCGACGTGCTCGCCTCGCGGCCCGACGCCCATGGAAGTGGGGGGCCAGGAGGCCGCCGGAAGCGCGTCCTGGGGGCCCAGGCGATCAGCGCTCAGGTAGGTGAAGCGCCGGTCGCGAGCGACGAACGGGGGTGGTGGCTCCTCTGGGCGCTCCGCAATGTCGCAGACAAGCGAACGGTCGTCGGAGGTGGCGAAGCGCCAGCGGTACAGCGCGCCGTTGTGCCCCACCTCGACGACGAAGCCCTCACTGGGATCCGCCTCGTGGTGGAGGACGTCGGCCACCTCTCCAAGCTGCAGGCCGTAGGGACCGTTGAGCCGGACCACGCCCGAGGTGCTCGTCACGCCCTCGCGCGCGAGAAGCAGGGCGTGGATCACCGAGGTCTTGCCGGAGCCATTGGTGCCGGTAAGCACCGTGAGCGGCCGGGTGACCATCGGCAGGTCGGCGAAGCGCTTGAAGCGCTGGAGGCGAAGGCTCGTGATCATCGCAGCGCCTCGGCAACGATCTGGCGGGCTTTTTCGAAGCGGTACGCCACCCGGTTCGGGTCGCCGGTTGCCTGGGTCACCGCTCGGCCAAATTCCGCGTCGTGGTCGAGGGCAGCCTGTGATCCGTCGGCAATTCGGTCCTTGGCATTCAGCACTTCCGAGGCGTCTTGTTCGACCAGGACCACGGACCACACGTCGAACAGCGCGCGGTTGAGCGGAGTCCCCTTCCTCTTGCGAAAGGCCAGAGCCGAAAACACCTCGTGCGCAAGGACCATGGCGCGGTCGAAGGTATCGACAATCTCGTCGTGATCGGCGTCCTTCCACTTTTCGATCCCGTCGGTGACCGAGCTCAGGAAGGCGTCAAGGCTGGGGTGCTTGCGGTACTCGTCGATGGTGGAGCGAGAGAACGCGATGTGGCGAAGCACGACCTCCTGATCCGCCATGCGGATATGGTTATGCAAGCTCCCAAGCGTAGCCACATAAAACGATTTCAACTCCGTGCACCTTCGAAGCAGCGCGCGAGCTCGTGGGCCGGACATGCAGTGACGGATCTCCTGGGCACTCAGCGGGGCCCCACCGGTATTGATGCGCTTGAAGACATCGAACTTCACCGCAGTCGGCGTCTGCGGATCGATGACATGGGCCAGGATCTGCGTGTTGTGGAAGCGACGCTTCATCGGAGCATCGAGATCGGCAAAGCCCTTGCCGTTCAGCCCGTCGAGGTACTCCAAGTCACGGAGCCGAAAGACATCCTTGCGCACAAAGGAGTGGATGGTGGTCAGGCGCTGGACCCCGTCCACGACCTGCATGCGCGCATCCGATTCTTCGGTGAAGTAGAAGGAAGGGAGCGGTATTCCCAGCAGAATCGACTCGATCAGGCTCGATTTCTGGCGATCCTTCCAAACGTAGTAGCGCTGGAAGTCCGGAGCGAGATCGATGTCCTTGTCATCGATCATGTCCACAATCTGGCGTAGCGAAAAGGTCTTGGTATGGATGCGGATCTGGTCGGGATCCCAGGGCCTGGGTTCGTCCGGCGCCCACTCCCCTTCGACATCCTCGACCTCGACACCGGTACCCTGATTGTCGACGTACTCCTGCTTGATGACAGGTTCACCGGGCATGTTCGCTCCTGTTCGTGGGCATGGGGTTGAGCAGCGCCAAGAAAGCTATCACAATACGAGTGCGACCAGCGTCGTCGTTTCGGTGGAAGCCATCTACAGCCAGAGATTGGCGAGGGGGATATCGAGCGTGGGGAAGAGGTCGGGCTCGAAGATGGCCTCACCCTCGGGCTGGGTGGCGAGTTGGTACCGATCACCGTCAAGGCGGTACGGAAGCAGCCTCTTCTGATCGGGGTCCACGATCCAGTAGTTTGGCACACCTGCCTGTGCGTACTTCTGCCTCTTGACTAGCTGATCGAGAGCGGGTTTCGTAGACAGCACCTCGATGATGAGGTCCGGTGCACCGTAGTAGCCATCCGAGCGCAGGCCGTCCAGGCGCGCGTTAGAGACATACACGACGTCTGGTCCCACGCCGCTGGGCTCGTCGAGCACCACCTTCAGCCCAGCCATGAAGACCTGGCCGAGCTTCTGTTGACGAATGTGGTTGCCGAGGATGATGACGAGCTGGGTTGCTGCGTGCTGGTGCGCGGTGCTTGGAAAGGGCGTCACGTGAAGCACTCCATCGATGAGCTCGTAGCGGTTTCCATCATCCGGTGCGTGGTCCAGATCACGGTGAGTGAGCGGCCGATCGAAGGGATCTGACTGGGTGGAGGCCATGATATGAGGATAGCCTGTCTACCTAGGGGATTCAACGGTTGTCCCGGAGAAGCTCACTCCCACAAGCCTGCCAGACGCCAAGATCCCCGTCGCCCACCTACCTGTCTTGGGTACTGGCTTGTCGCTCCAGGTGCTCCCGGCCAGCGGGGCGTTGAACGCTCATGTGGATCTTCACTTAACCGCCAGGAGCACGGCATCGCATGGATCCGGAGGACGGCAATGCTCGGGCTGGGGGGGGCTGGATCCCCGGGGTGAAACCCTCGGCCTCGCGTGGTACTCTTCCCGCACCAGGGGCCAGATGGGTCCCAAGGAGGCGGCCGAATGTATCTCGTGCTCGTTAGCCCGCTCAGCCATGTGCTCTCCCATCCCGAGGAGGACCCCAACCTGGGCGTGGAGTTCGTCAAGGCAGTGCAGCAGTCCATCTCCGCGGAGGTGGGCACGCAGGTCTCCTGGGACGAGGACGGCCTGGACCTGGAGGAGAACCTGGAGGCAGACGACCTGAACCCTTACTGCTGGCATGGCCTGCGAGTCTCTGCCCTCCGCCTGGAGCTGGAGGGGAGCCTGGAGGGCTTCGACCCGGGAGATGAGCCCTGGGACCACGCGCTCATTGCCCTGGCAGAAAAGGCCGGTGGCTCGGCGCGCTTTCCGCAGCTCGTGCACGGCGAGGCCGAGCTGGTGGCCTACGCGCCGGTGGAGCTGGAGGACTGCTACCGGCTGGTTCCCGTGGCAGAGCCCCTCGACCCAAAGAGCCCCGAGGCAGAACATGAACCTGGCGACTCCGGCGAGGGGGACGTGGCTGTTGGCTCCCTGCCCGGCCTGCGTCGAGAGCTCGCCGAGCTGGGAGAGGCGCTGGGGTTGCCAGCCACCCCCGAGATAACCGACGAGCTGTTGGAGGGTGAGGAGGACGACCCCCTGGCCGAGGCGCGGCTGGGCTGCGCCGTCCTGGCCGTGCGAGCGGCCGAGGCCGCGGAGCGGGACCTGCCCCTGATCATCACGTGGGACGAGAGCTCTGACGATGACGACGAGGAGGCTGAGTAGGACAGAGCTGGCCTCCTCGCCAGCAAGAGCTAGCCTGGGAGCCGCCGCCGGCGCAGCCACAGGCCCAGGCCCAACAGCCAGCCCCAGAGCTCCGGCGCCGAGCCCGGATCTGCGGGCGCGTTGCAGCCGCACCCCTTTGGGCCACCCGGCTGGGTGGCGTCCGGCGTGGACCCGTCCTCGGTGACACCGCCGTCAGCCAGCTCGCCCACTCCCTCCACGTAGGTGACCGTGCGGTTGACCTCCACCTGGGTGGCCGTCTCCACCCAGGGGGGCCAGTTGGGCCATGTGATCTGCACCTCGTCGGCAACGGTAGCCTCCCCGAGGCCAAAGTGCAGGGTGAGGGCGTTCTGGGTAGTGGTGCCCTTGCCCCCCTCCACCTGCCGCACCTGCACCATCCCGCCGGCGACGACCATTACCCGCGCGCCAATTGCCGCCCTGTTGGACTCGGTGCCGATGAGCCGAACCTTGAGGTAGCTGCCCGTATCGGAAAGATCGTTTCTGTACAGGCGCCGGGAGAGCAGGTCCAGGTCACCGTCGCCGTCAATGTCTGCCCATGTTGCTCCCCAGCCGTTGTCTATCAGAGCCCCCGCGCTGTAGGTCTCATCCGCAAAGGTAAGATCGCCCAGGTTGCGATACAGAAACGACCGGTACCCCACATAGACCCCGGTGACAAAGAGGTCCAGCCAGCCGTCGTTGTCAAAGTCTCCCAGGGCGGTGTCGCTGTGGGTCTCGTAGTACTTGATCCCGGCCGCCTCCCTAATGTCGGAGAACACGTGGTCCGGGGCGCCAGAGTTGATGTAGAGCATGGACTTGTCCGAAAACTCGATGAACCGTGGGTGTGCCAGGTTGGCCGTGAACAGGTCGAAGTCCCCGTCGTTGTCGAAGTCTCCCCACTGGGAGCCGATGGTGTGACCGTAGGCGGCCTGGACAGGCTCGCCCATGACCCCCGCCTGCGGAGCTAGATCCTCGAACCGGCCGAAGCCCCGGTTGTGAAACAGGAAGTTGGGCTGGAGCCTGTAGTTGGACACAAAGATGTCCTGCCAGCCGTCGTCGTCGTAGTCCGCGAAGCACACTCCGCGACCGGATCGCCTGGCAACGGCCCCCACCCCCGACAGCTCCGACACGTCCAGGAAGGTGGAGTCTCCCTGGTTTTGCCACAGGATGTCCCGCGTGCCCACTCCACGCAGGTCAGACACCCAGGCGGGGGGCACCTCGTAGTTGGCCACGTACAGATCCACGTAGCCGTCCCCGTCAATGTCCCCCCAGGCGGCCCCCTCGGTGGGCAAGAAGTCGTAGGGACGACCGGCCTCCTCCGAGACGTCCGTAAAGGTCAGGTCGCCGTTGTTGTGCCAGAGGATATCATGGGCCGGAGGCGACTCGGGGACCACGGGCACGCAGTGACCCCCCTCGCAGGTGTCATAACCCTGGGGACAATCGCTCGCAACCGTGCACTCCGGGCGGTGGCGACAGCGGCCCTGGACGCAGGTATAGCTGGCGGCCGCGCAGTCGGCTGGAGAATCGCACTCGGGCAGATAGTTGTTCACGGTGGCATAGAAGTCCATGTGGCCGTCATTGTCGTAGTCGGCCCAGACCCCGCCGTTAGTGGGTGTGCCACCGATTCCGGCCGCCTCGGTGACCTCCACGAAGGTGCCGTCCCCCCTGTTGGCGAAGAGGCGGTTGCCGTTCACCAGCAGGTCCTCGTCCCCGTCGTTGTCGTAGTCGGCCCAGGCCATCCGGCTCAAGCTCAGGCCGGGGGCGCCCAGGCCCTCTGTCACGTCCGTGAACCACGGTGGGTCCACCACGTCGTGGTACTCCACGGTCGCCCGCACCAAGGCGTCGGCGGCCTTGTCGGGGTTGTCGTTGGCGCCCACGAAGTACCACTCCCCGTCCATGCGCACCAGGCTCCGGTGCTCGTCCGAGCCCGTGCCGTCCCAACCCAGGAGGGAGGATGCGTCCACCACCACCTGGCCAACGTAGAAGTTGGCCAGGGCGTCCACCTCGACCCCCTCGCTGGAAAGGTCCACCTCCATCCACTCCCCCTCCAGGGGCGAGATGGTGCGCGCCCAAAGGACATTGTCCAGGTCCGGGCCGTTGCCGCCGTTGTCTCCCCAGATGGCCACCGTGGTGTCTCCACCAGCTACCTGGAAGTACAGGCGCAGCGACAGCACCGACGCCGGGTCTTCCGCGGTGAAGCGCACCACCTCCACGTCTCCCACCGAGAGGCCGATGGCCCCCACCGCGGATCCGTCGTCATAGGAGAGCTCCGTCACCTGGGCGCTTGCCGTGCCCTCGGCAAAAAAGATGAGCAGCAGCCAGGCCAGCAGCCGCAGGATCCGAGGCATGTGCCACCTCCATCCACGGCTCCCCCCCCGGGGAGCCCACGTGGAGCCAGCATGATAGCACGACGGATACCGATACCTCAGCGCGGCCTGGGAGCAGGAGCCAAGACAGCCCGGCGGCGCATGGGTGGAGTCTGAGAGCCTCCCTTGCCAGCAGCGGCCTTGCCGGCACCGGCCTTGCCGGCACCGGCCTTGCCAGCACCGGCCTTGCCGGCAGCGGCCTTGCCGACAGCGGCCTTGCCGGCAGCGGCCTTGCCAGCAGCGTCTGAGGCAGAGGAGGCAGGGCTGGCCGGCCGAGGGCGCTCCAGGGGGAACACCGGGACTGCGCCGGGCCTCACCCGCCGAGGCCCCACCAGCCGGGCCACGCCCAGCAGACATCGAGCAAAGGGCCGGCAGGACTGCATCCCCAGGCAGGCGGAGATCTCCTTGGCCCTTGGATCCTCGCCGTAGGACTTGGTGTCCGTGGGGGCGACGCCGTGCTTCTTTCGATATGCTGCCGCGTCGAATCGGCAGTGGTCGACCACCTCGGTTCGCAGGCGCTCTCCGATACGTTCGAGCAGCTCAGCGCGCTTTTGGGCGACGAGCTTGGCCGAAGCAGGAGCATACACAGAGACCAGCTCCTGCAGGCAAGCCCTGGTACGACGAGCCAGGAGATCGCAGTCAACCGGGCGGTAGCAGCGCTTCTTCTTCTCCGAGCAGCGAAGGCCGCTGGCGCAGGCCCCGAAGTCACCACCGCAGCGCTGACCCTCTCGCTGGGGGGAGCTGTCCGCGCAGCCTGCGAGCGCCAGAAGGGCCACCGGCAGAAGCAGCGCCTTGGAGCCAGCCATCACCTCCGAAGGGGCTGGCACGGGCGATGGGGAGGGCCCTGGCCGAGCCGACCGGTCGGCGCCAGAGCTGCTGCCCATCCTCACGGCGGGACGCACGAGCATCAACGGCAGCTCTTTTTGTTCTTCTTGACCGCGCGACAGAAGCAACGGGCGAACTTGTCGCACGCGCTCTTTTTCAGGCAGTCGTTGATGTCGCTCGACTGCTTGTAGCGACCTTTGTGCTTCTTGCAGTAGCGAAAGTGCTGCTCGTTCTTGGCGCGGCCAAAGCGGCCTGGGTTGCGCCCTCGCAGCCGCGGCTCCAGGCGGGTCCAGAGCTCGGAGCTGCACTTGTCCATCTTCTGCTTCATCTTCTTGCAGTCGGTGCGGGCAGGGCAGCCACCGAGGGTGGCCCCCCCGGCCGCGGCCAGCCCGAGGACCAGCAGGACGTGAATCACTCTGCGCATTCGTCTACCTCCGGTGGTGCCGCCCAAGCGCAAGGCACGGCGACAGGCACTGTAGCGGCAAGCGGCCTCTCTTAACAAGCTCATTTTGGGGTAGCTTCCAGGGCCCTCCCCGGGGACCAGCGGGGGGGGCGAGGGCCAGGCGAGGGCCAGGTGATGGCAGTGGGCTTGAGAGCCGAAAGACAGCAGTGTAGCGCTATAGCTCTTCCAAGCTCTCGGCAACGCAGCGGGCGAAGTCGTCGCAGCTCGGGCGGCGCATGCAGGCGCTCAGGGCGTCCCTGGCCACAGGAGCCTCTGGCGTGCAGTGGCACGCCCGCGCGGCCTCCTGCTCCAGCTTGTAGCGCTTCTTGATGGCGATGAGCCGGCGGAGCCTGGCCGGGTACCCCGACCCCACCACGCCCTCGTATAGCCGGCTCACCGCTGCCGCGCAGTGGTCCATCTGGAGGTCCAGGTCTGTGCAGGCGCGTCGCTCCCCCGCGGGATCCGCCGAGACGCGCTCGACCATTTTCGAAACGGCCGCCCGGGGTGGCCCGGAGGTGTCTCCAAGCTGGAGCAGCGCCCCCGCCAAGATCATCAGCGCCAGGGCGAGAGCGGACAAGAGCATGGACACACGTCTAACAAACATCGCGACCCTCCTGAGGGGATGATGATCCGGTGAGCGACCTGCTGATCTCCAAGGTAGATCAGACTCGCGATGCTGCCAAAAAAACCGATCAGGACGGGCTTGGCGGCGTGAAAGGCGGAGGGCGTCTACCATGTCTCTTGCGCCACAGCACGAGGCTCACGATCAGCAGCAGCCACCCGAGCCCACCCCCTGCGGCAGGGCTCTGCCGACAGCCAGCGCTGGGGTGTGGCTCGCAGAGGACGGACTCGGAGCAGTCCGGATCGTCGCAGTCGATCAGGCCGTCGTTGTCCTCGTCCGCGCCCCCGGTGCACTCCTCCGGTGGGGGAGCACAGCTCGGGTGCTCGGCACAG
>JAJRWW010000113.1 GCA_024276595.1 Myxococcota bacterium | reverse complement strand
GGACGAGGTCCATCAACGTGTGCTCCTGCCCGGGAGCCATGCAGCTTCCATATGTGTACCGAGTGTATGCGAGCTTGTGCTCGGTTTCCAGAGATGATCCGCACAAAACGCCGGGTGTGTGCAGGTTCAATTGCGCGCCCTCCGCTTGTGGGATATGATCTTGACCTGCAGCCCGCGGCGGCAGAGCGAAACGAGTGCTATGGGCATCAGCGCCAGGATCAACATGCACCGAATGGGTGGTTTTCTCGTCTCGATCCTCGCGCTCACCGTGCTCGTGGAGGTCGGGGGCGTGGCGTGCGGCGCTGGTGACGACGGCGAGCTGCGGGTGACCTTGACGCTGGTGTCCAATCCCCGCTCCACCCTGAGCTTCAAGGCGGAGGTGGAGACCACCTGGGACTGCCAGGTGGAGCTGGAGATGTGGAGCCAGCAGACCCCTGTGCAGCGCACCTGGCAGAGCCCGTCCGGCAGAGACCACGGCATCTGGCTCGTGGGCATGAGGCCCAACACCACGTACACGGTGCGCGCCGTGGCCCTCGTGGACGGCGTAGAGGTGGGGGCCAGCGAGGAGCAGCAGGTGACCACCGGAGCCCTGCCACCGGAGATACTCCCTTTCTCCGTGGATGTGTCGGACGCATCGCGAGTGTCTCCTGGGGTGACAATCTTCGTGCCAATCGAGTCTCCCTTCGACTTCTTCGCCGACACGCTCACCTACGTGGGGGTGGACGCCGAGGGGTTCGTGGTCTGGTACTACCAGACGCCCATCGACACCCCCAAGGTGAACCCCATCGCGCGGATGCTGCCGGACGGCACCCTGCTCGTGGGGATCTACCATGGCTTCCGCAACATTAGCATCGCCGGTGAGACCCTCTGGGAGGTGACCTCTGACGACGTGGGCATAGGGGGCTTCCACCACGACGCCTGGCTCATGCCCGGGGGGAACCTGCTCGTCATTGGGGGAGAGCGCCGGGAGATCCAGGTGGAAGAGCTGGGGGGAGCGGTGAACGTGGACACGGACACCATCTACGAGGTGACCCGGGAGGGCGAGGTGGTCTGGCAGTGGGACTACCTGGAGCACATGGGAGACCAGCGCTTCCCCGGACCCCTTTCGCGGACCCCCAACATGGGCGGGGCTTACGAGGTCACCCACTCCAATGCGGTCACCTACCTGCCCGAGGACGACGCGGTCCTGCTCTCGGTCCGCAACCAGTCATGGATCCTGAAGATCCATCGACAGACGAGTCAGGTGCTCTGGGTGCTGGGGCCGGGGGGAGACTTCTCCCTGGTGAGCGAGGACGCATCTGGCCTGGACACCTGGTTCTTCTCCCAGCACGCGCCCGAGCTCGGGCCGGACGGGACTGTCCTGGTGTACGACAACGGCAATGATCGGCCGCCGCCGGAGGCACCCAGGTTCTCTCGGGCGGTGCAGTACCGACTGGACACCGAGCGGATGGAGGCCGAGGCCCAATGGCAGTACGTGACCGACGTGTACACCCCGTTCTTGGGAGACGCGAACCTCCTGGAGGGAGGGAACGTCCTCGTGTGCGTCGGGGGAGTGGGGACCGATGGCCAGACCCCTGCCGAGATCGTGGAGGTCACCGGGGACGCCAGCCCGGCGGAGGTTTGGCGCCTGAGCTACCCCGAGCACATCATATACAGGGCGGTGCGGGTGCCGTCCCTGTACACACCCCGCCCGTGAGCGGGCTCGTTTCGGCGACCGACCGTCGCCTCCAGGAGAGACAAGGTGAGAGCGTACCGCATCAAGATCGCCGGGCTCGGGATCGTGCTCGGACTGGCCGTGGTGCTCGGACATAGCTGGGGCTGCACGGACCCTGGCCCTGAGGTGAGCTGTGCGGACGGCCAGGACAACGACGGGGACGGCCTGGTGGACTGCGCCGACGACGACTGCATCACCACCCCCGCCTGCCCCGAGGTGGACTGCGCGGACGGCCAGGACAACGACGGGGACGGCCTGGTGGACTGCGCCGACGACGACTGCGAGCGCGCGACCCCCTGTGAGCTGACCTGCCTCGAGATAGTGGACTGCGCGCGCGACTGCTCCATGGACCTGGGCTGCATCGCCGACTGCGCTGCCCTCGGGTGCGGCAGCGGCCAGGACGACTTCGACGCCGCCGCGGGCTGCTTCATGTCTAGCTGCAGCGACGAGTGCTACGCCGGGGATCCCAACAGCCCCGAGTGTGAGACCTGCATGTACGACAACTGCTCGGCCGAGATGCAGGCCTGCACCAACAGCACCTGCCCCTAGCCGGTCCCACGCGGGGGCGGCCGAGCTCCATCCATGGCACCCAGGAGGACCCCATGAGCTTTCCCACAGTGTACCTCTCTCGACCTGGTGTGGTCCTGCCCGCCGACCGACTGGACAACGCTGAGGTGATCCGGCAGGTCAAGGCTGGCTACGGGGGCGACCCCCACATGTGGCCAATGGTGGAGGCGGCCGTGGGCGCGGTCTTCGAGAAATGCAACTCCCGGTATCGACACATCGAGACCGACCCCACGGTGGACCCCGGGGAGTACGCGGCCCGGGCGGCTCGGGCGTGCCTGGAGGCCAGCTCCGTGGAGCCCGAGGAGCTGGACCTGCTCATCTACTCGGGGATCGCCCGGGTCTACTTCGAGCCGGCAACCGCCATGGAGGTCGCGGCCAGGCTGGGCGTGGAGGAGATCCACGCCTTTGACGTCACCAGCGCCTGCGTGGGGCAGCTCGAGGCCATCGGCGTGGCCAGCGCCTACCTGCACATGTACCCCCATTACCGCACGGCGCTCGTCGCCTCCGGGGAGCTCACCAGGTCCTTTCTGGGCTATGACATCCAGTCCCTCCAGGATCTGGAGACCAAGGCCGCCGGGCTCACCATCGGCAACGCCGGCTCCGCCTGGCTTCTGCGGAGGGAGCCCTTCGAGGGGGGCTGCGTACGGCTCGTGGCCATGGACAACCACTCTCTTCCCCAGCACTGGGAGCTGTGCCAGGCGCCAATCGACGGGACCTTCACATCCAGGTCCAGGGAGCTGTTCGCCCTGAACGTGCACGTTCCACCCACGATCTCTCGGGTGCTGCGGTCGGTGGGTTGGTCCCCCTCGGAGGTGGAGCACTTCGTCTTCCACCAGCCCAGCGAGCACATGGTCAAGAAGGTGCTCGAGGGCCTGGGGGTGGAGCCTTCGAGGGCCCTGTTGACCCACAGCCTCTACGGCAACACGTCGTCCACCACGGTCGCCCTCACCATGGCCAGGCTCCTGGAGACCGGCCGCCTCGAGACTGGCGACAAGCTCTGCATGGCCAGCGCCGCGGCGGGCTTCTCAATGGTTACCGCCCTGGGGGAATGGCTCGGCTGAGATGCTCAAGTACCTGCGACTGTATCGGCTCATTCTCAAAGAGCTCGGCCCCACGGCGCGTCCCCTTGGCACCTTCGGCCTGATTCAGCTCCGCCACCTGCTGAGCGCCCTGGGCCGCGGCCTGGACCATCTGCTGGCTCCCGGCTTCCGCCGGATCCCCATGGACAGGCCCGCCTTCATCCTGGGCAACCCTCGCAGCGGCACGACCTTCCTGCACCGCTTCCTGCTGCAGACAGACGAGCTCTGCGCCTTCGAGCTGTGGGAGATGCTGCTCCCCGCCATCACCTTGCGGCGCTCCCTGCGCCGTGTCATTCACCGCCTGGCGCCCCTGTCTCCGGCCCGATACCACAGCTCCGATGCCCACGAGACCAGCCTCAGGGACGTGGAGACGGACGACGCAATGGCCTTCTTCCACTTCGTAGATGGGCCTTTTCTCTGGGCCTACTTTTGGGCCTGGGAGGACCGCTGGGGGAGCGAGAGGGCTCGCAGGGTCTTCGAGCTGGACCGCCTCCCCCCCCGGGAGCTGGACCGGCTCTTTCGCTACCTGGAGGGGTGCTGGCGCAGGAACATGTACGTGAAGGGCAAGAGGCGGATCCTGGCCAAGTCCTCCATGCTGGGGGCCGGGGTCCAGTCGCTGCTGGGCCGCTACCCGGACGCGCGGATCATCTACATGGTGCGGGACCCCGTGGCGACCATCCCCTCGGGCATGTCCCTGCTGTCGAGCGTGCTGGACCGCTCCTATGGCATCTTTGAGAACACACGCCAGGAGGCCAGGGCGCGCTACCTGGAGAACCTGTACCAGGCATCCGTGCACATGTACCGCACGCTGCTGCGGATCAGGAGTGAGTCACTGCTGGGCCCCGAGAACCTTCGGGTTGTGACCTACCCACGCCTCATTCGAGCCCTGGAGCCCACAGTGGAGGAGCTGCTGGACTTCCTGGAGATCACACCCGCCCCGGGCTTTTGGAAGGAGCTCAGGGTCCAGGGGGAGCGCCAGCGAGCCTATCGCAGCTCCCACGGCTACTCTCTCGAGAAGTTCGGGCTGACCGAGGAGCGGATCCGACGCGACCTGGCCGAGGTGTACGAGGAGTTCGACCTGGAGATGGCCTAGAGTCCTTGCAACCGGCAGGGTTGGGGTCAGCTCGGCTCAGACCGACGGGGGCGGCAGGATCTCCGGCTTCCCCGGCACCACCCTGTAGGTGATCATGGGCGGGGTGGCCACCGGGCACACGAAGGAGCAGATCATGCAGCCCAGGCAGCGCTCCTCGTGCATGACCGGGCGGCGGTCGGCGTCGTCCCATGTGAGGCACTGGCCTCCCGCGTCCTGGCACACTATGTGGCACTGCCCACAGCCCACGCAGCGGTCCAGGTCGTAGTCGGCGACCCCCTGGCTGGAGAGGTCGAACTGGTCGGTTGGCACGAGGTTGGGCAGGGCCTTGCCCACCACCTGGTCCAGCCCGTGGAGGCCGCGCTCGGCCAGGAAGAAGTCCAGGCCCTCCAGGATGTCCTCGACGATCCTGTAGCCGTAGTGGATGACGCCGGTGGTGATCTGCAAGGTGCCGGCCCCGAGCAAGAGATACTCGGCGGCGTCGATCCAGGTCTCGATACCACCGCAGCCCGACACGGGCAGGCCCAGGGAGTCGGCCTGGGCGAGCTGGGCCACACAGCGCAGCCCGATGGGCTTGACCGCGGGGCCGGAGTAGCCGCTCATGGCGCCCTTTCCGGCCACGTTGGGCCTGGGGGTGTAGTCGTCCAGCCCCACGCCCGAGATCGCCATGACTGTGTTGATGGCGGTGAGCCCGTCGGCGCCCCCCTCGGCGGCGTAGCGGGCCGTCTCGGTGATGTCGGTGATGTTGGGCGTGAGCTTGGCCAGCACCGGCAGGCCGGTGACCTTCTTCACCTCGGCGGTGAACTCACCCACGAGGGCCTGGGCGTGGGAGACCTTCATGCCCGAGCCCTCAACGGTCATGTGGGGGCAGGAGAAGTTGAGCTCCAGCATGTCCGCGCCCACGTCCTCGGAGGCCTTGGCCAGGTCGCGCCACTCATCCTTGGTGAAGCCCATTATCGAGGAGACCACCACCTTCTCTGGCCAGTTCTTCTTGAGGTAGGAGAGGTCGGCCATGTTGTCCGCCATGGGGCGGTCGGAGATCTGCTCCACGTTCTGGAGCCCCACCAGCCTGTCTGAGTGGTAGTCGTAGCCCGCCATGCGCGGACCCGGGTGGACAATCTTCTCACGCCCCACGCCGATGGTCTTGAAGACCACCCCGCCGAAGCCAGCGTCAAAGGCGCGCCCCACCATCTCGCCGGTGTTGGAGACCGGGGAGGAGGAGAGCATCACCGGGTTTTCGAACTTCACTCCACAGAAGGTCGTCTGAAGCCTGTCGTACCGTGTCATCTGCCCAGCTCCTTGCGGATGGCCGCGGCGGCGGCCTTGCCGTCGCAGACCGCCTTCGCCACAACGGAGGCGCCTCGCACGGCGTCTCCTCCCGCGAAGACGGGTAGATCCGCCGCTGCTCGCTGTCCGGCGGTGACCTGGATGCGGCCCGCCTCGTCGGTTCGCAGAGAGCGGATCTCGCGGATGGATGTGTCCGGGGAGAGCCCGATGGCCTCCACCACCAGGTCCGCCGGCAGGGAGTGCTCGGTGCCCGAAATGGGCAGCGGGCGCCGCCGTCCGCCAGAGTCTGGCTCGCCCAGCCTGGTGCGCACCACCCGCAGGCCGGTGACCCTGTCGCCCCGCGTCTCGAAGCCCACGGGCTGGGTCAAGATCATGAAGTGGACCCCCGCGTCCATGGCGAGGGTCTTCTCCTCGGGAGAGCCGGGCATCTGTGCAAAGGAGCGCCTGTAGAGGATGAACACGTCCCTGGCGCCCGCCAGGCTGGCCGTTACGGCGGCGTCCATGGCGGTGTCGCCCCCGCCCACCACGAGCACGTCCTTGCCCGCGAGCTCGTGGCGCAGCTCCTTGGGCCTCTCCTTGGCGCCCATGAGGAAGGTGAGCGCGTCCGTCACTCCCTCCCGAGGGCGCCCCGGCAGGTCCAGCGTGGCGCAGCGCCAGGCGCCCGTGGCCAGGAACACCGCGCCGAACCCCTGCTCCCGGAGGGAGTCCAGGTCTTGCTGGGTTCGAATGGCCGTCTCCAGCCGGAACCGCACCCCGAGGGCGCGGATGTCCTCCAGCTCCCTCTCCAGGAAGGCGGGGCTGAGGCGGTGGTCCGGGATGGCGTGTCGGAGCATCCCCCCGGGGGCGGAGAGCCTCTCGAACACCATCGCCTGGTAGCCGGCCCGAGCCAGCTCGGCGGCGCAGGAGAGGCCGGCCGGGCCGGAGCCGACGATGGCCACCTTCAGGCCGTTGGGCTTCCCCGCCGAAAGAGGCGAGAAGCCCATCTCCCAGGCGTGCTCCACGATGAAGCGCTGCAGGGCGCCGATGTCGATGGGCTCGTCCAGCCCGGCCGCGGTGCAGCCCGCTGCGCAGAGGGAGCAGGTGGGGCACACAACGGCGCAGACCCCTCCCATCACGTTGCGCTCCTTGATGACCTTGGCGGCCCCCTTGAGGTTGCGAAAGCGCAGCTTTCGGATGAACACATCCGGCGCCGTGGAGGCTGGGCAGCCCGCGGCGCAGGGCGCGTCATGGCACAGCAGGCAGCGCGCGGCCTCTGCCATCGCCTGGTTCATTGTCAATGCGGGTTTCATCACAAGGTCTCCAGAGGCAAGTGGGTTGTGCTGCCGGCACATCTCAGCGGCTGGCCGCCATGCCCTTGAGCTTGGCCGCGCGCCTGGCGTCCTCCTTGGCGAACCGCCTGAAGGTGCGGTCCAGGCCTCCCAGCAGGTCTCTAGCTCGCGTCGCCGAGTCTTCAAAGAAGCGAGCAGAGCTCTCTTCCATGGCGGCCAGGACATCCAGAGCTGCGGATGCGTCGCCCACGGGGAGCTGACCTGGGGGCAGGTAGTCTCCCCGGGACATGCCCGAGAGGGGCTGGAGGAGGACCTCGTTCAAACGCTCCCTCGCCAGCCGCTCCAGGTCCATCCTGCGGCGGGCGTGCTTGCGGGCCATGCCCTCCAGTGGGCCTCGATGATCGGCGCAGGCCTCCGTGGCCGCTGCCCTGGTGTGGAGGGCTTCGGCCGCCTCCTCCAGGGCCAGGGCAAACTTCAGCAGGGTGCCGAAGGAGGAGATCTCTGGGTAGTCCGCAGCCATGTCACACCCACCTGGTGATGATCACCTTGCGCTCGGTGAAGAAGTTGATACCGTCCTTGCCCTGGCCGTGCAGGTCGCCGAAGAAGGAGTCCTTGTAGCCGCCGAAGGGGAAGTAGGCCATGGGGGCCGGGACACCTATGTTGATGCCGATGTTGCCGCCCTGCACCCGGTACCGATACTCCCGGGCGGCCTTGCCCGAGGAGGTGTAGATGGACGAGGCGTTGCCAAAGCGGCTGGAGTTGGCCAGCTCGATGGCCGCGTCCAGGTCGGGCACGCGCACGATGGAGATCACGGGGCCGAAGATCTCCTCTCGGATGAGGGAGGAGTCCGGGTCACAGTGGTCAAAGACGGTCGGCCCGACGAAGAAGCCGTTGTCGTAGCCCTCCACACGGTAGCCGCGGCCGTCGAGCAGGAGGCTGTTGTCCTCGCCTGCGCCAGCGTCGATCATGGACAGGACCCGGTCGTAGTGGCGAGAGGCGGCGATGGGACCCATCTGCACGGTCTCGTCCATGCCGTAGCCCACGCGCACGCTCTTGGCGGCGGCCACCACCCGCTGCACCACCTCGTCGGCCCCGTCGCCCACCAGCACCAGCACTGCCCCGGCGAGGCACCGCTGACCGGTGTTGCCCAGGCAGGAGCTGATGATGTTGGGCACGCAGGCGTCCAGGTTGGCGTCGGGCATGATGGTGAGGAAGTTCTTGGCGCCGCCCTGGCACTGGACCCGCTTGCCGTTGGCGGCGGCTCGCTCGTAGATGTATCGGGCCACCGGCGTGGAGCCCACAAAGGAGATCCCCTGCACCCGCTCGTCGTCCAGCAGAGCGTCCACGGTCTCCTTGTCCCCGTGGACCATGTTTATCACCCCGGGGGGGAAGCCCGCCTCGTCGATGATCTCGAAGATCCGGTCCTGGGTCACTGGCACCTGCTCGGAGGGCTTGACGACGAAGGTGTTGCCGCAGGCCACCGCCTGGGGCCAGAACCAAAAGGGCACCATGGCCGGGAAGTTGAAGGGAGCCACCGCGGCGAAGACCCCCAGGGGCTGCCGGATGTACTCCTCGTCAATGCCGGGCGCGGCGCCGTCCTCCAGGTTCTCGCCCATCATGAGGGTCGGGATGCCGCAGGCGAACTCCAGGTTGTCCACCATGCGCCGCACCGAGCCGCGGGCCTCGTCGATGACCTTGCCGTGCTCCTGGGTGACGATGCGCGCCAGCTCCTCGTAGTTTTTCTCGAACAGGGCCTTGAGCCTGCAAAGGGGCTGCACGCGGATGTTGGGCGGGGTCTCCCGCCACTCCTCGAAGATGTCCTGGGCAGCGTCCACCGCGGCGGTGACCTCCTCCTTGGTGGACATGGGCACCGTGGCAATGACCTCTGCCGTGGCAGGGTTGGTCACCTCTCCTTCCCTGGGGGAGTCGGACTGCACCAGCTCACCGTCTATGTAGTTGCGGACGCGCCCGTAATGCTCCTTGACCACGGGCAGCAGGGTTGTGTTGTCGCTCATCGGTTTCTCCTGGTCCGGGCGTGCAGAGGCGCCCGACGCATGTGTTTTTGGAGCCCTAGCGCACTCGCGCCATGGCCCTCTTCAGCTTGCCGAGGCCCTCGGCGATGTCCGCCTCCGTTGCCAGCATGGGGGGCGCGATGCGGAGGACGTTCCCGTACAGCCCCCCCTTGCCCAGCAGCAGGCCCTCAGCCTTGGCCTCCTCCATGAGCGCGGTAGCTCTGGCCGGGGCGGGCTCCCTGGTGCCGGGGTCCTCCACCAGCTCCATGGCCTGCATCAGGCCCATGCCGCGCACGTCGCCAACCCACCGGTGGTGGTCTGCCATGTCCTCCAGGCCCTCCCTGAGCTGAGCACCGCGCCTTTGGGCCCTGGCCGGCACATCCTCTCTCTCCATGACCTCGATGGTGGCCAGGGCCGCCGCCATGGCCAGTGGGTTGCCGCCAAAGGTGCAGATGGTCAGGCCCTCGAAGCTCGCTGCCACCTCGTCCGTGGCCACCGTGCAGCCGATGGGGAACCCGTTGGCCATGCCCTTGGCATAGGTGACCACGTCCGGGGTCACACCAAACTGCTCGAAGCCGTTCATCTTGCCGCCGGTGCGGCCGAAGCCCGTCTGCACCTCGTCGGCGATGAAGATGCCGCCGTAGCGGCGGACGATCTCCGTGGCCACCTCGAAGTACCCCTCGGGAGGCACGATGAAGCCCCCCACCCCGAGGATGGGCTCTGCGATGAAGGCCGCCACCCTGCCACAGGTCTCTGTGCGAATGAGCTCCTCCATGTCCCGGGCGCATTGCAGGTCGCAGGCGGGGTAGGTGAGCTTCATGGCGCAGCGGTAGCAGTAGGGGGCGTGGGCGTGCTTTATGCCAGGCACCTGGGTGGGCAAGATCCGCCAGGGGGCGTGGGCGCAGAGGTTGATGGCCAGGGTGGAGCGGCCGGAGTAGCAGTGGCGCAGGGCGATGATGTCTCCGTTGCCGCCAGCGTGGGTCTTGGCGATGGTGATGGCGGTCTCGTCGGCCTCGGTGCCGCTGTTGACGAAGAAAGACCTGTCGAGGCCCGCCGGGCTGAGGGAGGCCATCTTCTCCGCGAGCCGCACGATGGGCTCGTTCGGGTACAGGGTGGAGGTGTGGCCGAGGGTCTGCATCTGGGCCCAGATGGCGGCGTTCACCTCCTCGTGGCAATGGGCCAGGCTCACGGTCAGGATCCCGCCGAAGAAGTCCAGGTACTCCACTCCGTTGACGTCTGTCAGGCGGAGACCCTTGGCCTTGGCAAAGGCGATGGGCTCGGCGTGGTAGTTGATGACGCTCGGGAAGAGGAACTGCCCGTGCTTTTCCATGATGGTCTGGTAGTCCATTTTGGGATCTCCCGTGGGGGTTTGGGCCGGTGGAGGCGAGGGTTACTGCTTGGTCGCAGGCGGCTTTCGCGCCACAAACAGGCCATCTCCCTTGCTCCCCACGAAGGCTCGGTCTTGCACGATGACCTTGCCTCGCAGCAAGGTGGTGATCGGCATCCCGGTGCAGGTGGTTCCTTCAAAGGGGTCGTAGTCGCACTCGGACGCGTGGGTCTTGGCGCTCAAGGTGTGCTTCAGCCTGGGATCGAAGATCACCACGTCGGCGTCGTAGCCCTCGGCCACCTTGCCCTTCCGGTGATCCAGGCCGAAGAGCCGCGCCGGGCTTTCGGAGAGGAGCGCCACCATTTGGCTGACGTCGAAGCGCCGGTTGCCCACGCCGTAGGTGTGGGTCAAAGGTAGCAGCGCCTCGATGCCCGGCATCCCGAAGGGGATGGCCTTGTAGTCGCCCTTCCACATGTCCTTCTGCTGGCTGGTGAAGGTGCAGGTGTCGGTGGCCAGCACCTCCACGGTGCCGTCGGCCAGGCGCTCCCAGAGCTTCTGCTGGTCGGCGGGCTTTCGGATGGGCGGGCAGGTGGCGAAGTGGTGGCCGTCGGGGCGCTTGAAGAGCTCGTCGTCCAACAGCAGGTAGTGGGGGCCGGTCTCGGCGTGCACGGCGACGCCCCTGTCGCGGGCATCCTTGACGATGTCCGCGGCTCCGCCTGTGGACATGTGGAAGATGTAGAGGGTGCCCCCAGCGGCCTCCGCCAGTCGGATGGCGCGGGAGATCGCCTCGGTCTCGGTAACCTCTGGCCGGGTGACCGCGTGGGTGTAGCAGGTTGTCCCCCCGGCGGCGTCCGCCTCGGCCTGGAGCATCTCGATGAGGTCGTTGTTCTCGGCGTGGACCCCCACCATGCCCCCGAGCTTGGCGGTCTCCCTCAGGGCGGCGAAGAGGTCCCCGTCGTTGGACTGCCAGCCCTGGGACTTGTAGATCATGAACATCTTGAAGGTGGGGATGCCCGCCTCGATGATGGCCGGGATCTCGCGGATGCGGTCGGCGCTCCAGTCGGTTATCCCGGCGTGGAGGCTGTAGTCCACGCAGACCTCTGGATCGGCCTCGGCCCGGCGAGCCTCGATGGCGTCCATGACGCTCCCAGGCCTGGCCTGGATGGCAAAGTCGATGAACGTCGTGACCCCCCCCAGGGCCGCGGCCCGGCTGCCGGAGAAAAACCCATCAGCGCTGACGGTTCCGCAGAAGGGGAGCTGGAAGTGGGTGTGCACGTCCAGGGCCCCCGGGAGCACGAGCATGTCGGTGGCGTCTATCGTCCTGGCGCCCTCCAGGTCCTCTCCCAGTGCGTTGATCTTCTCGCCCTTGATACCCACGTCGGCCCTCCTGGTGCCGGCCGCCGAGACCACGAGCCCACCTTTGATGACAAGGTCGTTAGCCATTGCTCCGTCCTCCTTACGGCAGCAGCCGCACCATGTCCGTGTAGGTCTCCGGTCTCCGGTCCCGGTAGAACTGCCAGGTGTTTCTGACCTCCTCTATCAGGTCCAGGTCCAGCTCCGCGCAGACGAGCTCATCGCCCTCCTCCGAGCCATTGGCGATGATCTTGCCCCTGGGGTCACAGAAGTAGCTGTCGCCGTAGAACTTGCCTATGTTCCACGGGGCCTCGGTGCCCACCCAGTTGATGGCTCCCACGAAGTACCCGTTGGCCACTGCGTGGGCGGGCTGCTCAAGGCGCCACAGGTACTGGGAGAGGCCGGCGACCGTGGCCGAGGGGTTGAACATGATCTCCGCGCCAGCCAGCCCGAGCAGCCGGGCGCCCTCGGGGAAGTGACGGTCGTAGCAGATGTAGACGCCCACCTTGGCGTAGGCCGTGTCGAACACCGGATAGCCCTCGTTGCCGGGCTTGAAGTAGAACTTCTCCCAGAAGCCGGCCACCTGGGGGATGTGCTTCTTGCGGTAGCGACCCAGGTAGGATCCGTCCGCGTCGATGACCGCTGCGGTGTTGTAGTACACGCCGGTCATGGCCTTTTCGTAGATGGGCACGATCATCACCATTGAGTGCTTGGCGGCCAGCTCCTGCATGAGAGCGACGGTGGGCCCACCAGGGATCTCCTCGGCGAGGGCGTACCACTTGGGATCCTGACTGGGGCAGAAGTAGGGGCCGTTGAAGACCTCTTGCAGACACAGGATCTGCACCCCCTCCCTGGCGGCCTTCTCCACGAAGGGCAGGTGCTTGTCGATCATTGCCTGGCGGATCTTCTCCACCGGCTCACCTGTGTCCAGTGCGTTGGCACATTGAATGAGACCACACTTCACCAGTTTCGACATGCTTTGCTCCCGATGCTGAGTTGTTTCGCCGTTCCTGACACGAGGAAACCAGATATATATCACGACCGATGTGGTGATTTCAAAGGGTCTGGGAAGCGCAGCTCGAAGGCGGCGGCTCAGCAGGGACGCCCGGGGTAGCTCTTCTCGTAGC
>JAJRWW010000112.1 GCA_024276595.1 Myxococcota bacterium | reverse complement strand
TGCCACATGGGTTCGAGGGGGCCACGGCAGAGCACGGTGGGACCTTCGCGGCCGCGCTGGAGCGGCGCGGGCTCTTGGCCTGCCAGTTCCACCCCGAGCTCTCCGGGCCTTGGGGGAGCGAGCTGCTGGACAGGTGGCTGCAGATGTGACCTCGCTGGCGTGGAGCCAGCCTCCCCAAGGAGCACTCATGCTGACAGTACGGATCATCCCATGTCTGGATGTGGACGGTGGGCGAGTGGTAAAGGGGGTTCGCTTCCAGGGGCTCTCCGACAGGGGCGCCCCCCATGAGCTGGCGGCCGCCTATGAGGCCCAGGGGGCGGACGAGATCGTGATGCTGGACGTCTCGGCCACCCCGCAGGCTCGGGGCACCGCGGTGGAGACGGTGCGCCGGGTCCGCGCGCGGCTGTCGATCCCACTGGCCGTGGGGGGTGGCGTGCGGAGTCCTGCGGACGCGGAGGCGCTGCTTGGGGCGGGCGCAGACAAGGTGGGAGTCAACACCGCGGCCGTCAAGAGCCCAGGGCTGGTGGGGGAGCTGGCCCGGCGCTTTGGCAGCCAGTGCACTGTCATTGCCGTGGACGCTCGGGCCAGGGGAGAGGGGTGGGAGGTCCTGGTTCGCAGCGGCAAGGAGGTCACCGGGCTGGACGCAATCGACTGGATCCAGGAGGTGGCGGACCGCGGCGCGGGGGAGATCCTGCTGACGAGCTGGGACCGGGACGGCACCCGGTCCGGCTACGATCTGAGCCTGCTTCGAGCGGCCTCGGCGGCGGTGTCGGTGCCCATCATCGCCTCCGGAGGCGCAGCGGGCCCCGGACACCTGCTGGAGGCGCTGCGGGCGGGCGCGGACGCGGTCCTGGCGGCGTCCATCTTCCACGACGGTGAGTATACGGTGGCCGATCTCAAGCAAGCCCTGGCCGAGGCGGGGCTCGCGGTGCGCCTGTAGGCTCGCGCCCGGAGCCCACCACTTGAAGCATCTCCAGGGTCCTTGCCAGATCGGGCGCAGTCGTGATGTAGTGTGTCTCCCTTTCTTGGCGACTGTCCAAAGGCGGTGACATGATCATTCCTTCGATCGACCTCATGGGTGGCCAGGCGGTTCAGCTCGTGGGCGGTCGGGAGCTGGCCCTGGAGGCGGGCGACCCGCGCCCCCTCATGGAGCGCTTCCGATTGGCAGGGGAGGTGGCGGTCATCGACCTGGATGCAGCCCTGGGCCAGGGAGACAACAGCCAGCTCATCGAGGACCTGCTCTCCATGGGCCCTTGCCGGGTGGGAGGCGGCATCAGAGACGTGGAGACCGCCCTGGGCTGGCTGGACCGGGGCGCCGCCAAGGTCATCCTGGGGACCATGGCCCGCCCGGACGTGCTCGGCGAGCTGCCCTCGCACAGGGTCATCGCGGCGCTGGACGCGCTGGATGGAGAGGTGGTGGTGCATGGCTGGCGCACCCGCACGGGGGAGTCGGTGGAGGAGAGGATGAGGGAGCTGCGAGGGTTGGTTGGCGGCTTCCTGGTGACCTTTGTGGAGCGGGAGGGGCGCCTGGGGGGCACCGCCTCCGAGCGGGTGGGTGCGCTGTTGGAGGCGGCGGCCGGCGCGGACCTGACAGTGGCAGGAGGGGTGGCCACCACCGCCCAGATAGCCGAGCTTCACCGGCTGGGGGTGGACGCCCAGGTGGGCATGGCCATCTACACGGGCCGACTGGACCTGGCCGACTGCATGGCCGCGCCCATGCGATCTGACCGGCCTGACGGCCTCTGGCCCACTGTTGTGTGCGATCCCCAGGGACGCGCCCTGGGGCTGGCATACTCGGATTCGGAGAGCTTGCGAGAGGCCGTAAGGCGGAGGAGAGGAGTGTACCACTCGCGCAGCAGGGGACTGTGGGTAAAAGGGGAGTCCTCCGGGGCGACGCAGAGGCTGCTCCGTGTGGACCTGGACTGCGACGCCGACGCTCTGCGCTTTGTGGTAACCCAGGAGGCCCCCGGCTTCTGTCATCGGGAGACCGACACATGCTGGGGAGAAGCCTGGGGGCTCGCCAGGCTCGAGCGCACCCTTCGCTCCCGTGCCCGGGATGCACCCGAGGTGGCTCCGGCGGGGTCCTACACCCGGCGGCTGCTCTCAGACCCGACGCTCCTGGCCGCGAAGCTCTCCGAGGAGGCGTCTGAGCTGGCAGAGGCTCGAACCCCCCGGGAGGTCGCGTGGGAGGCGGCGGACCTGCTGTACTTTACCTTCACGGCCATGGCCCGGGCCGGGGTGTCCCTTGCCGAGGTGGAGGCGGAGCTGGACCGGCGCGCGGGGGTGATAACCCGCAGGCCCGGGGACGCCAAGCCCAGGGGGAAGGGCTCATGAGGCTCACTGGCTGGGGAGGTCGCTCGGTGCAGGAGCTGCCCCGGGCGCGGCGCAACCCGGTGGATCCGGAGACCCTCGCCCAGGTCGCCGCCATCGTCCAAGATGTGGCAGATGGTGGGGTCGCGGCGGTGGTGCGCCACGGTGAGCGCCTGGGGGACCTGGACCCTGGGGATCGGCTCATCCTGGGGCCGCAGGCGCTGCGGGCGGCTCTCGAGGACCTGCCAGGTGGGGAGCGGGACCTGCTGGAGCGCATGGCCGAACGGGTGCAGGCCTTTGCTCGCGCCCAGCGGGAGACCCTGGGCGAGCTGGACATGGCCATCTCGGGGGGGCGTGCCGGTCACAGTATCTCGCCGGTGGACCGGGCAGGGTGCTACTCCCCCGGGGGGCGATTTCCGCTGCCGTCGTCGGTCATCATGACCGCGCTCACTGCGCGCGTGGCCGGGGTGCCGAGCGTCTGGGTGGCATCCCCCAGGCCCACCCCCATGATCCTGGCGGCGGCCGCCATCTGTGGCGCGGACGGCCTGCTCGCCGTGGGAGGGGCCCAGGCCATCGCTGCCCTCGCCCACGGCGCAGGGGATGTGCCCGCCTGCGACGTGGTGGTGGGTCCGGGCAACCGTTGGGTCACGGCGGCGAAGCTCCTGGTGGCTGGCCGGGTTGGCATCGACATGCTGGCCGGCCCCTCGGAGCTGGTGGTCCTGGCGGACGGCTCCGCGGACCCGGTCACCGTCGCGGCGGATCTGCTCGCCCAGGCGGAGCACGACCCGGACGCGGTGCCCATCTGCGTCACGACGGACCCTCGGCTCGGGGCGAGGGTGGACGCCCAGCTCACAGCCCAGCTCGCAGCCCTGGAAAGCCCGGAGACTCCGCGCCGAGCCCTTGCCAACGGCTTGCTCGCGGTGGTGGAGGACCTGGCAGAGGGAGTGGAGCTGTGCAACCGCCTCGCCCCGGAGCACCTGGAGGTGATCCTGGAAGATCCCGCCGATGCGCTCCTGGGGCTGCGTCACTATGGTGGGCTCTTTCTGGGAGGCGCATCGGCGGAGGTGCTGGGAGACTATGGGGCCGGCCCCAACCACACCCTCCCCACGGGCGGCACCGCCAGGTTCTCCGGTGGCCTGTCGGTGCTCACCTTCTTGCGTCACAGGACGTGGATTCACATAGAGGACCTGGCGTTGGCGCAGCCCTTGGTGCGAGACGCCGCGGCCCTGGCCCGAATGGAGGGTCTGGAGGCCCACGCGTTGGCAGCAGAGCGGCGCCTGCGTGGTGGAGGAGGCTGAAATGCGGTGGCTGGCAGAGAGGGCTTTTCTGAGCCAGGAGCAGAGGATCTTTCGACGGAACCTGCGTCGCTATGTCGCCGAGCGCATGGCCCCCCATGTGCAGCGCTGGGAGGAGGAGCGCACCTTTCCGCGGTAGCTGTACGGGGAGCTGGCAGAGGTGGGGTACCTTGGCGTGGGCTTCGCCGAGAAGCACGGTGGTGCCGGTGGAGACATGCTGGACGTGATGGTGCTCACCGAGGAGCTGAATCGCTCCGGATCTCCGGGTCTGGCGGCGAGCCTGGGGAGCCTGGCCATCGCCCTTCCGCCGGTGGTGCACGCCGGGAGCTCCGAGCAGAAGCGGCGGTGGCTCCCCCGGGTGCTCTCCGGGGAGTGGATCGCCGCCCTGGCGGTGACCGAGCCAGGGGCTGGCTCGGACGTGGCCGCAGTCAAGACCAGGGCGGTCCGGGACGGAGACGAGTACGTAATCAACGGCACCAAGACCTTCATTACCAGCGGCGCTCGGGCTGACCTCGTCACCACCGTGGTGCGTACTGGCGGAGAGGGGATCGGCGGGATCTCGCTCATGGGCATCGAGACGGATCGGCCGGGCTTCGTGCGGGGGCGAGCTCTGGAGAAGATGGGCTGGCACGCCTCCGACACGGCGGAGCTGTTCTTCGAGGACCTGCGGGTGCCGGCGGACAACCTCATCGGTCCCGAGGGAGGCGGCTTCCTGGTGCTCATGCAGAGCTTTGCCCGGGAGCGGCTCATGCTGGCGGCCTCGGTGGTGGCCATTGCCGAGATGGCCTTCGAGGCGGCCCTGGACTACTCCAGGGAGCGCTCCGTGTTCGGCCGACCCCTCTGTGCGTTTGGGGTTACCCGGCACAAGCTGGCGGACATGGCCACCGCCATCGACACCTGCAAGACGTATGTTTACGCCCTGGCCAGCCGGGTGGTGGCCGGGGACAACCCCATCGAGGAGGTGGCCATGGCCAAGAACGCCTGCACGGACATGGCCAGTCGGGTTGTGGACCAGGCGGTGCAGCTACATGGGGGCAGTGGATACATGGACGGCACCTTGGTGGAGCGCCTGTATCGGGACGTTCGGCTGTACTCAATTGGTGGTGGCACCCGGGAGATCATGAACGAGATCATCGCGAAGGGGCTGGGGCTGTGAGCGCCCTGCTCAGGGACGAGTCCGTCTTTCGCAAGGAGCTCTTCTTGGGCCAGGTGGCCTTTGTGACCGGCTCCACGGGAATCGGGCTCACCATCGCGGGGGAGCTGCGCCTGCTGGGCGCAGACGTCGTTATTGGCAGCCGGAGCGAGGAGCACCTCCTCGCGGGCCGTCGGGCCCTGGAGGAGATAGACGCTCCGGGAAGGGTGCTGCACCAGGTGTGCAACATCCGAGACGTGGGCTCCATTCAGTCCGCGGTCGACCACGCCTTGGGTCGGCTCGGCCGGATCGACCTGCTGGTGAACAACGCCGGGGGCCAGTTTCCATCGCCGGCCGTGGCCATGCCCAAGAAGGGCTGGGACGCGGTCATCGACACGAACCTCACCGGCACCTTCCAGGTGTCCCAGGCCGTGGTCAACATGGCCATGGCCCAGCAGCGTCGCGGGGCCATCGTCAACATCATCGCTCAGATGTGGAACGGCTTCCCCATGATGGCGCACACCGGCGCAGCCCGCGCTGGGGTGGAAAACCTCACCAAGACCCTCGCCCTGGAGTGGGCTCAGCTAGGTGTGCGGGTGAACGCCGTGGCGCCGGGGGTGATCCTGTCCTCCGGCGTGGAGAGCTACGACCCCGTCTTCCAGGAGGCATTCCGCAAGAGCGTGCTATACATCCCTGCCGGCAGGCTGGGCACCATGCGAGAGGTGGCCGCGGCGGTGGTGTTCTTGCTTTCACCGGCGGCCGGATTTGTCACAGGCGCCACCCTCCGGGTGGACGGCGGGGAGCCCCTGTTTGGCTCCAGCGCTGCCGGCCAGCTCAGGGAGGGGTTCGTGGCGGTGAAGACCGAGCCCTACGAGTGAGCCCTCCCCGCGCCCATGCCCGCCACGCAGCCGCGCCGTGCTATAACGGTTCGGGATGAGACGGTCCGGGATGAAGACCCTGCTTGCATGTGCGGCCATGGCGCTGGTCCCGGTGGGCCTGGCTTGGGGCCTCCTCTGGCCCCTGGGCTCCGCGGGCACACGCGCCGCCTCGGCGGACCAGGCCACCCTCTCCTCCTCGGCACGTGCCGTCCATTGGCGAATCGGTTCGGCCGGGCATCGGCTGGCGTCGCTGGCGGGTCAGGCCCCGGCGTCGGCAGGGCGGAGGTCCCGACGCCTGGCCAGCTATCGCATCCAGGCATCACTGGACGCCGGGCGGCACCAGGTCACCGGGACCATGAGGCTGCGTTGGCACAATGCCGCCCGGACCCCGGCGGAGCATCTCCTTTTCCACCTCTACCTGAATGCTTTCAGCAACGAGACCACGACCTGGATGAGCGAGGCCATCCGGCAGCGCTACCCCCTCTCCGTGGGCCACGGCAAGTGGGGGGGGATCCGGGTGCACAGCGTGAAGGTGGCCGGCGTGGCCGCCCGTGAGGTGCGTCTGCTGGGGGACACCACCGTGCTGCGCGTGGATCCCCTCCGGCCCGTGGCGGCGGGAGACACGGTGGAGGTGACCATGGGCTTTGTCGCCACCCTCCCGCGGATCCGCGCCCGCACCGGATTCGAGGGCGACTTCCACATGGTGGCGCAGTGGTTTCCCAAGATCGGCGTGCGGGATCCGGACGGAACGTGGCACTGCCACCCCTTTTACTTGACCAGCGAGTTCTACTCCGACTTTGGGGTCTACGACGTGACCCTGGATGTTCCCTGGGGCTTCGAGGTGGCTGCAACCGGGCGTCGAACGGGGACCCAGGAGCTGCCCGGGGGGCGCTTGCGGGTGACCTACCGGGCCGAGGATGTGCACGACTTCGCCTGGACAGCCGGGCTCGGTCTCCGACGGCTGCGCCGCAGCCTGGGAGGCGTAAAGCTCCAGGCCGTGCACTTTGGCGACCCCCTGGAGAAGGTGCGCCGTCACCTGGAGGTCACCGCCCGCTCCCTGGAGCTTCTGCAGCGGTGGCTGGGACCATACCCCTACGACACCTTGACGGTGGTCCTGGTGCCGGAGGATGCCTCGGCTGCTGGAGGCATGGAGTACCCCACGCTGTTTACCTCTGGCGTGCGCCACGAGCCACTGCTGGAGCGCGCCAGGGCGCTGGGCACCACGGTTCACGAGCTGGTGCACCAGTACTTCTATGGGCTGCTCGCCTCCGACGAGCTCTCCGAGCCCTGGCTCGACGAGGGGTTTACCACCTATGTGACCGGGCTGGTTCTGGACGACCTCTTTGGCGCGGATCGCTCCATGGGAGAGCTGGGTCCCCTGAGGCTGGGATACTTTCAGTACTTGCGCCTGAGGATGCGCCGCAGGGCCGACTGGGACCCTGCGCGCCAGCGTGCGGACAGGTTCGCGGAGCCGCGCTCATACGCGGTCAACGTGTACGTGAGGACCGCGCTGGCGCTGCGCACCCTGGAGCGCAAGATCGGTCGCAGGAGGATGCTGGGCCTGCTGCGGGACTGGGTGGGCCGCTATCGCTTCGCTCACCCCACCGGTGCGGACTTCTTCCGCCTCGTGGCCAACCACGTTCCAGAGCTGTTGCTGCGCCGATTCCTGGCGGACGCAATAAACACCTCCGGCGTGCTGGACTACGAGGTGGCGCGGGTCTTGGCGCTCGAGCTGCGGCGGCCTCGAGGCGTCTTCCTCACGGCCCAAGATCGCCGCCGCAGGGCAAGGGCGCCTTCCCAGGGCTATGAGAACCGGGTGCTCTTGCACCGCAAGGGGAGCCTGCGTCTCCCGGTGGATGTGGAGCTGCGCCTGGAGGGTGGGGGCAGGGAGCTGGTGCGCTGGGACGGCCAGGCGCGTTGGCACTGGGTCCGGTTGCGCGGCAGCCGGCCGGTGGTGGCTGCGGTGATCGATCCTCGTCGGGATCTCGCCATGGACCGGAGCCTGCTCAACAACGGGCTCCGCACGGCCGCCGACCCCCGCCCCGCCCGGAGGTTGGCGGGGAGGCTCGTGGTCGGGCTGCAGACCCTGCTTCAGCTCGTGGGGTTCTGAGGGCCCCTCTTGTGGGAGGGGATCGGGTCGTGGGGGAGGCTGCCCCGGGAGGAGCGCAGGTAGGCGTGGGGGGTCTCGAAGAGGAAGTTGGAGACCCGCGACGTGTAGACGTCCGCGTGGCGCTCCACGTGGCGGGCCATGAGGGACTTGTCGTTGCCCGTGCGCATGAGCAGGCCCCAGCGCCGGTTGGGGTGGGAGCTGGCCGCCACCGCCAGGGGAGACAGCTCGCGATCCAGGGCCATTGTCTCGGCGCGCAGCCGCTGCAGCTCCTTCTTGATGGCCGCCTCGTCCACCGCCGGGGTGGGCAAGCGGCTCGCCCGCTTGCGCTGCAAGAGCTGGCGCGCCTGGGCGGTCTGCCAGTCGAGCTGGTCTTTTCTGACCATGCGCTCGCTCAGGCGTTGCTGCTCATGGGCGAAGTCCTCCAGGGCCTGGATCTCGTCCTCCAGCTCCCGCAGCACCAGGGCGGTGCGCCAGCGGCGAACGTGCTTGGACTGGTGTACGTCGCCGTACACGTGGTCGCCTATGTAGAGGATCTCGTCCTGGTCGTGGCCCAGGAAGTCCTCCACCAGCCTGGCGTTGCCGCCGACGTAGCAGCCCGGGGCCTTTATGCCGGAGCCACACCGGCGCAGGGTTCCGTCGTCGGAGAGGACCTCGAAGGCCTCCGAGCCGCTGGAGAAGAAGGACGGCTTGCGGGCCGAGAAGATGGCCAGGTCGAACAGGTCCCGCCAGGTCATGCCCCCGGGCAGGTAGGGATCGCAGGAGTAGGCCAGCATCTTCACCGAGTACTCCCACTCCGAGTTTGTGATGAGCAGGATCTTCTTGCCGGCCTCCCGCTGTTCCAGGAGGGTGCGCGGCATGTCCGGGTCGAGGTCCACGAAGTGGGCCGGGTTGGCGATGATCTCGCGCTTGAGGTGCCCCTGCATGTGGGCCCTGTCCAGGGTCTGGCTCACCACGGCAAAGAGCTGGGCGTAGGAGAGGTGCTCCGGGAGCTGGTGATCGTCCAGGAGCTGCACGAGCTGGGAGTACATGCAGCCCTTGGACAGAGAGAACAGGGTGTTCAAAAAGACCCATCGACTGTCGGTGAGGTCCACCGGTGTGCGGGAGTAGGCCCGCCGCTGGGCGTCGTAGTCCAGCGGGTCCAGGCCGTGGTAGGCGCGCTTTACATATCCGAAGCGGTTGGCCTTGACGATGTTGCCCAGCCTCGTGTCCACCACCAGGCCCCGGATGACAAAGTCCGGGTCGAAGTCGAGGCTCCCGGCTGGCCAGCCCAGCTCCACGAGGCCCTGCTGCAGGTGCTCGTAGGCCCTGCGTTCCCAGGCCAGCACGTGGTAGTGGACGAGGGTGTAGTCCAGGTCGTAGCCGATGGCCTTGATGGGGCGCAGGTTCAGGGTGCGGTTGGTGAACACCCCCCTGGCCGCCGGGGGGCGTTGGGGGATCCAGTCTGCGGTCCTTTTCATTCGATGTTCCTTGCGGCTGCTGCGCGGCGAGTGCCCAGCCAGAGCTTAGCGGAGCGCACCCACGAAATCCAGGCCCCTTGCCCCTCTCCAGGAGCCCGGGTAGGGTTTGGGCTCTAGAGATTGAGACGCCATGCTCGAGATCCGCAGCTCCGTCCGCCGCCTCCTGCTTCGCCTGCGCCATGTGAGCGGGGGCGAGCGAATGGGAGGGGTGGTTTTTGGGGCCCTGCTTTGCGGCGTGCTCCTTTACAGCTTTCCTTACTTTCAGGGCCTGCAGCACGCCAACGAGCTGCCGCGGCTCTTTCAGACCATGGCCATGGTGGAGGAGGGACGCTACTCCATCGACACCTACAGGAGGCTCTTTGGCTACCACAAGACCATGGACCTCTCGCGCTCCTGCTGCCTGGGGCCGCGAGCGGCGGCGGCGGCGCGCCGGGTGCGTCCCCTGGACCGCCCCTTGGCGATGGCTCTGCGCCAGCGAAGGTGTGTGGAGCGCACCTACTCCAACAAGGCTCCCGGCATGTCCTTTCTCGCGGTGCCCGTCTACGCGGCGCAGCGCGCCTGGTGGAGGCTGCGGGGCCGCCCCGCGGACATCAGGCTCCTGTCCGATCCCTCCGAGCGGTTTCGTCGGCTGAGGCGGGTGACCTTCTGGGTGCGCCTCTTCACCGCGGCCCTTCCGACCCTGCTGTTTTTGCTCTTGTTGGCGCGTTGGCTGCGCCCCCTCATACCAGCCGCACACCCGCGGCGGGTGGCGGTGGCGGCCTATGGCCTCGGCACCCTCGCCTTCACCTACTCCGCGCAGGTGATGTCCCATCAGCTCGCCACGTCATTGATGTTCTCGGCGTTTGTGCTGGTGCACATGGTGGCCCGGCGAGGTGGGCGCTCCTGGCTCCTCGTTGCGGCGGGGTTCCTGGGGGCGTCTGCCCTGGCCTGCGACTACCAGCTCATCTTCTTCGCCCTGCCGCTCGCGGTCTACACCGTCTGGGTGGTGCGCCCTCGTCTTCGGGTGGCCTGGTCGGCGCTGGGGGCGTTGCCTCCCGTGGCTCTGCTTTTGCAGTACCATCACAGTGCCTTTGGGTCGGTGTTCTTTACCGGGTACGACCTGCTCGTGGCGCGGCAGGACGCGGCCCTGCACGAGCAGGGGCTTTGGGGCATCACCACCCCTCGCTGGGAGGCCTTCCACGGGAGCTTTCTGAGCCAGGCCAACGGGCTGTTCTACTTCTCCCCCTGGCTTCTGCTGGGGCTCGTGGGTCTGGGCTGGCTCTGGGCTCGTCGGGAGCGCGGTGCAAACCTGCGCGCGGAGCTGCTGCTTTTATTGGCGGTCATGGGGAGCTACACGTACTTCATCTGCTCCATTGCCTTCTGGCGGGGGGGCTGGCAGACGGGGCCGCGGTACGTGTGCGCGATGCTGCCCTGCTTCGTGCTGCCCTACGGGCTGCTTCTGAGCTGGGCGCAAGACAGGGTCTGGGCCTGGGCAGTCGTGGTCGGCCCTGCCCTGGCGTCGGTGGTGATCTACGCCCTTGTGGTGGCCACCTTCCCGCATTTCCCCACCAAGTATCGCTACCCGCTGTTCGACCTGGTCATTCCCCTCCTGTCGGAGGGATACGTCGCCTACAACCTCGGGTGGCTCCTGGGTCTGGAGGGGAGGGCCAGCCTGCTCCCCTACTTCGTGCTCCTGGCCTTGCTCCTGGGCCACATGGCGGCAGGGCCCATGGCCTGGCGCCCTTTCGGCGCCGCATCTGGCCGCAGGCTCCTGGCAGGCACCATGGCGGCCGTGGTCGCGGTGGGGCTGCTTGGGCTGTACGAGCGCAGGGCCAGGGAAGGGCTCCGGCGGGATCTCTCCAGCAGGATACAGGGGACGCGGGAGACCTATGGGCATTTCTTGCGCCGGGCCGGCCGCGACATCCGAGCCATGTGGGAGCCGGCGCACTCCCGGTCGGGGCCCAGCCCCACGAGGCCGCGACAGCGCCCATGGACACCGAGGGGGAAAAAGCGCCTGGACTGAGAGCCCAAAGGCCCGTAGGCTCAGGCAGTTGCTTGCCCCGTTCTTGGGGTGCCACATCTGTCGAGCGGCCCGGTGACGTGGAGACCGGGCGGCCGAGCTACCGAGTGACCAAGTGACCGAGAAGATCAGCGACGAGCAGCTCCAGGACGCCATCATCTCCCTGGTGGAGGAGGCCACCCGGGGCTCGCGGTCAGGCGGCCCGGTGAACAGGCTCCAGGTGCGTATAGCCGATGGGGCCGGCGGAGACCTGCACGACCCGGAGGAGGTGCTCCGGCAGGTCTCTGAGATCGTGCTGGGCGGGCTGGAGATAACCAACGCCGCCGGAGACCGCCGGCGCATCTCCTTCGACGGCGGACAGCTCGCCAGGGCCTTCTCGGACTCCACCATGCTGGAGTTCATGAAGGTGGAGATCTCCTACATCATCCTGGGCGCCCTGGGAGAGTTCATCTTTGCGCGCGCAGAGGTGAGCGCGGCCACCCGGGACGTGCGAGAGACCCTCGAGACCCTCCTGGTGCTCGTGGAGAGCCACCTCTCCGAGCGCATCAACACCCTGGGCGGTCGTACGCAGCAGCGACTCATCGCCACCATGCGCCAGGCCCTGGGGGAGGAGACGGAGCGGAAGCTCGTCAGGGTGGAGCGGGAGGACCGGAGGCGCAAGAAGCACCTCATTCGCGATCTCACCCAGCAGGTGCTGGAGGCCTTTGAGGAGGGCATGGAGCAGTTTCTCCAGGAGAAGGATCACTTCCAGCGCCAGGCCGAGGAGGGGTTCGAGGCGGCCACCTCGCTGCCCGCCTTCAACCGCATCCTGGAGGCGAACCTGTGCAAGATCTTCGACCTCATCTGGGCCATGCGCTTCAAGGCATCCATCGAGCAGGTGCTCACCAGGTACGAGGAGCAGCGGGCCATCAGCGGCTTTGACGTCATCCGCGCCCTGGACTACTCCCAGTCCCGCGTGATCCCCCAGGCGCGCGAGGCCTTCGTGGGGATGCTCATGGGCACCTACAAGCCCGTGGCTCGCTTCGTGCGTGGGGCGTCCATGGTGGCAGCCAAGGTGGACACGCGCTTCAGGTAGCCATGGCCTGTGAGCAACCGTGGCGTTTCTTACCAGACGCCAGGCTCAGATGGCTCAGGTCACGTAGGAGCCCCACTGGCGGATGGGCTCGTCTATGGGGACGGCCGAGGCGAGCAGCAGGCGAGAGGGAAGGTCCGCCCTCATGGGGAGCTCCTGGAGCCGTTCGAAAAGCAGCGCCTCCCCCGACTGGAGCCCAGATCCCTGCACCTGGATGCTGCCCTGGATCACGTAGAGGATGCCGCGGCAGGTTGGCCGGACGGGCCGGGTGAGCCGCGCGCCCCTGTCGAGGGTCAAGTCCAGCAGGTGGAGGTCGCCGGTGGGCGTGAGCTGGGCGCCGGGACCGGCCAGCAGCCGTCCGGTGGCGTTGGCATCCTCCAGGGGAGCGATGCTCTCTCCTGCCACGTGCTGGAGGTCGGGGTCGCAGCGCTTGCGCGCCCGGGGGAGGGCGATCCAGAGCTGGACGGCGTGGGTGCGGCCCTCGGCGGCGGGGAGCTCCGAGTGGGTGAGCCCACGCCCGGCGCAGAAGCGCAGCAGATCACCTGCACGGACCATGGCGTCGTTGCCCAGGGTGTCGCTGTGGTGGATTGCTCCCTCCAGCACGTAGATGATCCCCTCGAAGCCCTGGTGCGGGTGCGGAGGAAAGCCTGCCGGAGGGGTCATCCAGTACTCGTCCACCTGGGCGAAGGGATCGAAGGAGGTAAGATGGCGTTGGGGGATGAGCCGCCTGACGTTGTTGTCCTGTCCCTCCTGCATGTCCAGGGCGGTGACTTTTCTCGCGCGGCCCTGCGGCTCATGCGTACGGCGCAGGCTCCTGTCCCCACCCTGGCCTGGCGCCATGTCCGGGTTTCTGCTCATCCGTCGGGCCTTTCTGGCAGAGCGCCTTGCCTGTGGCTCTAGCCCTCCAGCACCTTCACCAGCACCTTGCGGCTTCGAGGTCCATCCAGCTCGCAGAAGAAGATCCCCTGCCAGGTGCCCAGAAGCAGTTGGCCCCGCTCCACGGGGATTGTCTCTGAGCATCCCACGAGGGAGGCCTTTACGTGGGCGTCGGAGTTGCCCTCCGCGTGGCGGTATCCGTCGTCGCGTTCCACTAGCCTGGTGAGCTTGTCGCTGATGTCCAGGGCCACGTCGGGGTCTGCGGCCTCCTGGATGGTGATCGCGGCAGAGGTGTGTGGACAGTACACGCACGCGATCCCGTCGGCCACCTTGCTGCTGGCGACCGCCTCCGCCACCCTGGCGGTGATATCCACTAGCACTTCGCGGCGGTCCGTCTGGACCGAGAGGGTCTTTGTTGGAGCCATTGTTCTTCCGATGCTTCTTGGGGTTTGGGCCTGGTCTGGCTGTGTGGTGGATCTGCTACCTTGTCAAGCCCTCGGTCCGGCCGAGGGGATGATCTCGACGAGCGGCTGGTGGGTCAACGTCCTGGTAGCACAATGGACAGGCCGGTTTTGTGCATCAGCCAGAGCCGTCCTCCTGGGTCTCGGGCCACAGACATGACTCCGGATTGCAGCAGGCCGTCTGACTCATCGAAGGAGGTGAGACGTCCACGGCTCAGCCTGTGCAGGCCAGCGGGGCTGCCAAAAAAGATCTCGCCATCGGTGGTGCAGAGCACTGAGCTGATCATCCCCCCCGGGGCGCCCTCCTCGGCTGAGAACCTCCAGACCTTGCCATCGAAGACGCCCAGGCCGGCCGATGTGGCCACGTAGACGCTCCCGCCGGGGCCGGCCGTGATGTCCTGGATCAGCTCGGAGCGGAGGCCGTCGTTCTCGGTGAAGATACGCACGGAGTGGTCCTTGTCGATGCGGATCACGCCGCTGTGGCTCCCGAGGTAGACCTTGCCTCCCACGAAGGCGGCGCCAGTGAGCTCCGAGGTGACGCCCAGGGCTCCGGGCGTGACCGGGAGGCCAGCGCCGCGGCCGTGGATGGACACTGTGCCGGTGTGAAGGTCCACCACCGCCATGCCGGCTCCACGGACCCCGTCGGGCTCCTCGATGGCGAGGCCCATCCAGAGCTTGCCCCTGGGGCCTACGCGCACGAAGGTGGCCCGCAAGGGGCCGCGCTTGGTGAAAATGGCCGGCTTGAGCTCCAGGGGGAGCAGCTTGCTGGCTCCCTTGGCTCGGCGGGCTATCTCCAGGGCGCCGGTGCCCGAGCGGAGCACTGTCAGGAGGCCGCCCGCGGAGTCCATGCCGACCCACTGGAACACCGCGTCGCTGTCGTCCTCGTAGCGGATGCGCCTGATGGAGCCGCGGTCACGCAGAAACAGGCGGCTCCCGGTCGCGAAGTAGCACCTGGTCTTGCTCGTGCAGGCGAGGCTCAGCCGCCTGGCTCCCTCGGCCAGGTCGTTGGTGCGAAAGTACTGGAGGAGGTCTCCATTGAACCGGGCCACCCCCAGCCGCTGGCTGCCGATCCAGAGGGACCCGAGGGCCTGACGCACCACGGTGACTCGCCTCGGGAGCTGGCGCTTGACCCGCTGTGCGATGAACTCGGGGGCGCCCGAGGTCAGAGGGGCCAGCTCGATTGGTCCGGGAGGGGTCTCGGTGGTCCTGCGGGGCAGGAGGCGAAAGACCTCGTGTCCGGAGGCCAAAAAGAGCTGACCCTTGGCAAAGGACGCCCAGGCCAGAGGCAGCGAGGGCTTTACCCGGTAGCGGTGCCAGCGCCCCTTGTGGCGGTAAGCCAGCCTGTCATCCCCCGCGCCCTTCATGAGGGCCAGGACCCCGTGGTTGGTCGTGGCCAGCCCCTTGACGTGGATACCTCCCAGGAGCTCGGCGCCAAACTGCTCGCAGCGCACGCCCAGGCATCGGAGGACCCCGTGCCGCCGGGTGGCCACCCAGAGGGCCCCCTTGTGGGGGAGGTACTCGAGGCCGGTCACTCCCGAGCGGCCAAAGAGGGTCTTCCAGCGCTCGTGCTGCAGCCGCGCCAGGCCCTTGGGGCCACCCACCCACACGGTCTCACCGTCTCGGGTCGTGGCCATGGAGGTGATGCTGTCGCCCAGGGGGCAGTCCCCGAACTGGGTCCAGCGGCCTCCGCGGAGGCGAGCGACCCCGGTGGCAGTGCCCACCCACAGGGTGGTCTTGCCGTCACTGGCCAAGGTCCGAACGTCGTCCCCGGGCAGGCCGTCGTCGACGGTGAGCACCTTCGCGGTCAGCTTTCCAAGATCCCACACCACCAGCCCCTGACCGGTGCCCACCCATAGGCGCCCGCCCAGGGGTGTGACGGCGTTCACCGACGAGGACTCGGTGTAGGTTTCCACCTGGGCTCTCGCGGGCTTGGTGGTGGAGCGAGGCACGGATGTCTTTTTTGGACAGGCTCCCAGCAGCGTGGAGATGGCTGCCAGGAGGTTGAGTGCGAGCTGTCGGCGGAGCATGTGACTCTCCTGATGCCTCCGAGAGGGGGCGTCGAGGCAGGCGTCCGGGCCGATGGTGAAGGCGCCTAGCGCATGGCTGGCCCGGGCGCGGCCATGGTGGCCGGCCTGGCCATGGTGGCCGGCCTGGCCATGGTGGCCGGCCTGGCCATGGTGGTCGGCCTGGGCGCGGCCATGGTGGTCGGCCTGGGCGTGGCCATGGCAGCGGGGGCCATGGCCGGCGCCATGGCAGCGGGGGCCATGGCCGGCGCCATGGCAGCGGGGTCTGTGGCCGGCGCCATGGCAGCGGGGTCTGTGGCCGGCGCCATGGCAGCGGGGTCTGTGGCCGGCGCCATG
>JAJRWW010000111.1 GCA_024276595.1 Myxococcota bacterium | reverse complement strand
TCTGCTGTGCGATGGGGCTATGATACGCGCGGGAATATCTACTTGGCAGGTGGGAGTTAAGCCCGCCCGCTCGGAGAGGAGAGATACCATGGCGCGCCTCCTGCGGAGCTTCAGCTTGCTTTTTTGCCTTTGCCTTGTGTTGAGTGTGGGAGCCGTCTCCGCCTGGGGGGTGCGCCAGCCGGCCCATCTGAGGGGGCGACCGTCCCTGGAGGTCGCCAGCGGGCCTCCTGCCCGTGCCTTCCGTCCCGTTGCCGTACGACCGGGGCCCATGGCCAGGGCCTGGCATCGTTTCGAGGCGACCGTTGGCGGGACCTGGCGGGCCATTTGGGACGGGGACACGGGCGTTCCGCTGCGTGTCTACGGCTCAGGGATCGCCGCCCCCGGCTCGGTTGCCAGCGCCTCGGTGGCGGAGCGCCATGCAATGATGCTGCTGTCGCGCCACGTTGACCTGCTGGCCCCTGGTGCGGAGCCGGAGGACTTCTTGCTGGTCGCCAACGAGGTCTTCCAGGGCGTGCGCTCGGTGGGGTTCCTCCAGACCCACGAGGGGGTACCGGTGGTCACGGGACAGGTAAGCTTCCGCTACAAGGCCGACCGCATGGTGGCCATTGGCTCGGAGGCTCTCCCGTGGGTGGACGCCCCCGACCCCGGTGGCGCCCTGGACCCGGTCACGGCCGAGGATGCGGCCCAGCAGTGGCTCTGGGACGACCTCGGCTGGAGCACCAGGGTGATGGGAGTGGACGGCCCCGTCATCCTCCCCATTGTCAGCGCTCGCGCCACATCCTTACACGCGGTCTGGATCGTGACCCTCCGATCGGCGTCCCCCCGGGCACGCTGGGATGTGTATGTGGATGTCCACACCGGCCTCCCCGTGGCTCGGAGACAGACCCTCAGCTTCTTTTCGGGTCAGCTCCTTTACGATGCGCCCGTTCGCTACCCCGCCGGGGGGCGCCAGGACTACCCGGCTCAGTTCGCAGACGTGACTGCTGGCGGCGCGGACCTCACCACCGACGTGGACGGCATGGTGACCTTCTCAGCGTCCACGGTTTCGATTCAGGCATACGCGCGGGGACCCTATGTTGTCGTTGAGAACGAGGCAGGCGCCAACGCCGCCGTGTCCTTGACCCTCGACGCCTCCGGCGACACCCTCTGGAGCGACCCCGACACGGAGCAGGTGGACGCGCAGATAGCCTCTTTCATACATGCCAACGAGATCAAGCTCTACGCACGGACCCTGAATCCAGGGCTCACATGGCTCGACTCGGTGGTAACCGTCAACGTGAACGGAGCGGGCGAGTGCAACGCCAGCTCCGATGGGGACACCATCTACTTTCTGCTGGGCAGCAACCAGTGCGAGAACACCGGCCGGCTGGCAGATGTCCTGTACCACGAGTTCGGTCACTCGCTGCACTATCAGTCAATCGTATGGGGAGTGGGCTCCTTTGATGGGGCCCTCTCCGAGGGGCTCGCTGACTTCCTTGCGGCAACGTACACTGGCGACCCAGGCATGGGGCGGGGCTTTTTCAAGTTCGATGGCAACTACCCACTCAGGCACATCGACCCGGAGGACAAGGAGTACGTCTGGCCCCAGGACATTGGCACCGAGACCCACGAGACGGGACTGATCATCTCAGGCGCCCTGTGGGATCTCCGCAAGGAGATGGTCGCCACCTACGGTGAGGCTGACGGCGTGTCCCTGACCAACCGCCTCTTCTACGCGGTGATGCGGCGGGCCGCCGACATCCCCTCCGCCTACGTGGAGGTGCTGGTGGAGGACGACGACGACGGCGATCTGAGCAACGGAACCCCCAACGCCTGCGCCATAAGCAAGCACTTTGGCGCTCACGGCTTGACGGGAGAGGAGTCGTTATTCGGCGGCCTCATCATCCGGCGTCCCAAGGCCAGCGGCCTGGACGTCTCCATCTCCATCGAGTCGCCCGACGACGGCTGCGATCACGCCCAGGTGACGTCGGTGAGCCTGGACTGGGACCTCCGACGCGACCCCACCCAGAGCGGGTCGGAGGAGATGACCGCGGACGGCACCGATCTCTTCACCGCCTCGATCCCGGTGGAGGGGGAGGGGATGGTGGTGCGCTACATGGTCCGCGTGGAGCTCTCCGACGGCACGGTCAAGACATTCCCCGAGAACCGGGCCGATCCCATGTACGAGACCTACGTGGGGGATGTGGTGGAGATCTACTGCACCGGGTTCGAGACGGATCCCTTTGCCGAGGGCTGGACCCACGGCCTCACCTCTGGCCAGCCCTCCGCCGGAGCGGACGACTGGCACTGGGGGCCCTCACTGGCCGGGGCGAGCAGCGGTGACCCCTCCGAGCCCTATGAGGGCAACAGCGTCATTGGGAACGACCTGGGAGGAGTGGTCGACGGGGAGACCTACAACGGGCTCTATCAACCCGGGAAGGTCAACTACGCGCTGAGCCCGGTCATCGACGCCTCTGGCTTCGACCAGGTGCGCCTCCAGTACCGCCGCTGGCTGACCGTCGAGGATGCCTACTACGATCAGGCATCCATCTACGCCAACGACGAGCTGGTCTGGCAGAACCTGAGCTCCGACGAGGGCGAGGGTTCGAGCACCCACCACGAGGACCACCAGTGGCGCTTCCACGACGTGGATCTCACGCCCCACCTGGACGCGGACGGGATGGTGCAGGTTCGGTTCCAGCTCTCCAGCGACGGGGGCCTGGAGTTCGGGGGCTGGACGCTGGACGATCTGTGCGTCGTGGGGGTCATGGAGCCCAGGTGCGGTGATGGCGAGGTGAACACCCCCGCGGAGCAGTGCGACGATGGTCCGGACAACAGCGACGCCACCCCTGACGCATGTCGCACCGACTGCGTGAGCCCGGTCTGTGGGGACGGAGTGGTCGACAGCGGGGAGCAGTGCGATGATGGCAACGACAGCGACGAGGACGACTGCCTCTCGGACTGCACCCTGCGCGACTCGAATGGGCGCAAGCCCGGGGGCTGTGGCTGCAGCTCGGGCTCCCCCGGGGGGCGTGTCCCGGCAGCGCCGTTGCTGCTCGCCGTGTTGGCGTTGGCGGTGATACTCCGCAGGCGGTCGCCCGGCTGGGAGCGCTGACTCTCCCTTGAGCGTGCTTCCCAGGCGGCCTGTGCTCGTTGGGCTCGGGTGGAGCGCCCTGGCAGCGGCCTTTGCCGCAGGGTACCTGGTGCCCTTCAAGGCCGCTGCCGTGGATGTGGGCCCTTCAAGGCTCGTGCTCCCCATGATGCTGACCGCGGCCCTGTTGAGCACGGCGCTGGAGGGCGCGGGGCGGCTGCGGGAGCTAGTCTCCCGCAGGGGGGCCACCTGGCGCTGGGGGCGGTCCACGCTGACTACGGCCCTGCTGCTGGGCGCCGCGGCGGCGCTGGGCAACGAGGCCGTCTGCCGGGCGCTGGCGACCCTCAGCCCAGGCCTGGTGTCGGTGACCCTGCGCACCCAGGTCATCTTTGTGGCCATGACAGCCATGCTGCTGCTCGGGGAGCCGGTGGGTGTGCGTTTCTGGACAGGCCTGGGCATGGCTCTGGTGGGCTTTGTCTACCTGCAGGGCAGCCTGGACGTCTCCACCGGGTTCTCCTGGGCGGGTCTGCTCTGGGCGCTGGTGGCCTCGGCGAGCTTTGGCGCAATGCAGGTCATCATCCGCCAGGCCATCCACCGGATAGATCTGCTCAAGGTCAACACCCTGCGCCTGTGGTTCTCTGTGGGGCTGCTGGCCCTGGTCCCCGGACGGGCAGAGAACCTGCTTCACATCCACGGCCGCACCTGGCTGCTCGCGGGCCTAGCCGCCCTGGGAGGCCCTGTGCTGAGCCGCCTGTGCCTCATGCGCGCCCTCCGCACCCTCCCGGCTGC
>JAJRWW010000110.1 GCA_024276595.1 Myxococcota bacterium | reverse complement strand
CGAGGCCGTCGCTCACGCGGGCATCGGCCCAGAGGACGTGGACGCCATCAACGCCCACGCCGCATCCACCCGGGTGGGGGACGCGGTGGAGGCACGGGCCATCAACGAGGTGTTCGCCAGCGTGGTGCCCCCCGTCACCGCCAACAAGTCCCTCATGGGCCACGCCATGGGCGCATCCAGCGCGGTGGAGTCGGTGCTCGGCCTCGAGGGGATGGCTCGGGGCAAGCTGCTGCCCACGATCAACCTGGATCTCGACCCCGAGCTCGAGCTGGACACAGTAACCCCAGAGACCATCTCCTGTGAGCAGGAGCACCTGCTGAAGAACGCCTTCGGCTTCGGTGGGTGCAACGCCTGCGTGGTATTCCGAAGGCTGGCCTAGGTGCCGCCCGCACATGGTATGAGACATGCGACCACCGCTTGACCGCAGAGTTTACGTAGTCGGGCTCGCCGCAGCCACGCCCCTCGGCATGGACCTCGCCACCACATGGAAGCGCGCTGTGGCCGGGGATGCTGGGTTCGGGCCAATTACCCGCTGCGAGGTGGACACCCAGTGCAACGTGGTGGGAGAGATCCCCGGCTGGGCTCCGGAGGACCTGGACTTCGCCTCCGCCAAGGACGCCCACAACTGGAACGCCCAGTTCGTACACCTCACCATGCACGTGTGCCGAGACGCCCTGGCCCACGCAGGCCTGGAGATGAACGACATCACCGGCCCGCGCACCGCCTGCATGATCGGCTCCGCCTTGAACGGCTCCGACGCAATGCGCGCGGCCACCCTGGCGCTGGAGTCGGGCCGCGGGCATCGCATCAGCCCCTTTCTTTTGCCCAACCTCTGCGGAAACCTCCCCGGGGGCAAGGCCGGGATCCTCTGCGGCTTCACTGGTCTGAGCCTCTCCCCCCAGGGGGCCTGCGCCTCGGGCAACCACGCCATCGGCATTGGGGCGCGACTCATCAGCCGCGGGGACGTGGACTTCGTGCTGGCCGGGGGCGCAGAGATGCCGGTGGTGCCCGAGATCGTACTGGGCTTTGCCAACATGAACGCCACCATCAAGATCCGCCCCCAGGACCGCGCCCACGGGGACTGGGCGCAGGCCTCCCGCCCCTTCTCGGAGGACCGGCGCGGCTTCGTGCTGGCCGAGGGCGCGGCAGCGCTCGTGCTGGCCGCCGAGGACGCGGTGACCGCCCACGGCCTGCATCCCCTGGCCGAGGTGCTGGGAGTGGGCTGGACCTCGGACGCCTACCACTTCACCAAGCCCAACCCCGAGACCATCGTGCGGTCCATGCGCATGGCCATCGAGGACGCGGACCTTGCGCCGCAGGACATAGACTACGTGAACGCCCACGGCACCTCCACTCCGAAGGGGGATCAGGCGGAGGCCCAGTGCCTGCGCGAGGTCTTCGGGGATCTGCTCCCTCAGCTCCCGGTCTCCTCCAACAAGTCCCAGCTCGGCCACACCCTCGGAGCCTCGGCCGCCATCGAGGCGGTGCTGACGGTGGAGTCCATGCGGAAGGGAGTGCTGCTGCCAACGATAAACAACATACCGGACCCGAACCTGGACGACCTGGACGTGGTACCGAACGAGTCCCGCGCCTGCCAGGTGGAGCTGGCCCTGTCAGACTCCTTCGGCTTCGGGGGGACAAACTGCTGCATCGTCTTTCGTGGAGCATAGAATGCGACCGCCCCCTTTCGACCCAGTACCGTGCGAGGACGACCGCTACGCCCGAGACAGCACCACCGGGCAGATCTACCACCGGGTCCGCCACCGAGTCCTGTACGCGGACACGGACCGCTCCGGGGTGGTCTACCACTCCAACTACTTTCGCTACTTTGAAAAGGGCCGCGCCTCTTTCATGCGGGACGTGGGCTACCCGTACGCCCAGGTGGAGGCCTCCGGCTATGTCTACCCCGTCGTGGAGCTGGGGCTGCGGTTCTTTGCGCCCCTGGTGTACGACGACGAGATGTGGATCCACACCAGACCCACGGACCTGGAGAGGGTGCGCGTGAAGTTCGAGTACGTGATCACCCACGCCGTCTCCGGCGAGCGCATCTGCCGGGGATTCACCCAGCACTGCGCCGCCAACGAGCGAGGGGTGCCGGTGGCAGTGGATCCTGCAACAGTCAAGGCGTGGAAGAGCTTCCCTCCATGAGCCAGCAAAGATCGAGCAGATCCTGGAGCCCTTGGGGTGTCAGGGACCTCCCCGGCTGCCCCAACCTCCTCCGCTCCGCCTGGCCCCTGGGGCGAGCCCTGCTCAGGTCCGCCTGGATCTCTGCCAGGGGCCTCCCCGTGGTGGCCGGAGACGCGGGCGACGTCCCCCAGCGCCTGGTGATCTCCGATCCCCGGCGCAGGGCCGACGTGGGAGCCTACCTGGAGCTCACCGACGGCCAGGACCTGGCCAGGTCCGAGGTCGGACCCCTGCCCCCTCTGTATTTTCTGACCTGGAGCCTGGCGGCCTACGTGGACCTGCTCACCTGCCCTGAGCTCGGCTTCAGCCTCTTCGGCACGCTGCACGTGCGAAACGACCTGGAGATATTTCGCCCCACCATGCCTGGCGAGACCATCCGCTCCAGGGTGTACGTGGAGCGGATCCAGCGCGACCCCACCAGGGCGCTTTTGTCGGTGCGGGCGGACTGCGAGGTGGCCGGGGAGCTCCTTTCGCGCATGCAGTCGCTGTTGTACGTGGGCACCGGGGGTGCCGTGGAGAGTGCCTCCAACCAGCCCATGACGGCCAACCCCCGAGACAGCCAATGGGAGACCATCAGGCGTGTGGACCTGCCCGCAAACCTGGGCCGGCGCTACGGCTGCCTCACCGGCGACCTGAACCCCATCCACCTGAGCCCCTGGACCAGTCGGATCTTTGGCCTGAAGCACCCCATCGCCCATGGATTCTGCATCAAGGCCGTGGTGGCCCACGCCCTCGTCAGGCACGTGGGGGGCAGGCTCTTCGACTCCTTGCGGCGGCTTCGGCTGCGGTTCCGCGCTCCCGTCCCCCTCCCGGGCAAAGCCCTCTGCCAGGTCCGCGGTCAGAGCGTCCGCCTGGTGGACCCCGAGGAGGGGACCGTTTTTCTGACCGGACGCTACCGGATGGAGACGACAACACCCCGGTCGCTTGCATCCACCCAGGTTTTGACGCATCCTGCGTGACTGTCGCATTTTCGCGTCCGTTACGGCGACCGATTGAGGAGGCCCATGTCTCGACAAACAATTCACGAGCTGCTACTGGACGTTTTCAAGACTCGCTTCGAGATCGACAATCCGGGCCTGGACGAGAACCTTCGGGAAACCTACGACTTCGACAGCATCGACGCCATCGAGCTCCTGTCGGAGCTGGAGACCTTCCTGGGCCGCGAGCTGACCCAAGACGAGAAGAAGCAGGCGATGGACATTCGGACCCTGCGGGACATTGAAGAGTACGTTCTGCGCATGCAGCAGACCTGACCCGACGGCCATGAACAGAAGAGTAGTCATCACAGGTGCCGCCGCCATAACCCCCATCGGTCGCACCGAGGATCGGATCATGGACAACCTCCTGGGAGGTGTCTCCGGTGTGCGCCCCATCCGGTCGGACGACCTGCTGGCCAGGCAGGTGCACTGCGGCGTCTTTGGAACCGTTGACGAGGAGATCGAGTACGACTTCCCCCGCCGGAACCGCAAGACCATGGGCCCTGTGAGCTTCTACGCCTGCCAGGTGGCCACCGAGGCCCTGGCGCAGTCGGGCCTGACCGAGGATGTGCTCACCTCCGGGCGCGTGGGGGTGGCCTACGGCTCCACCCACGGCAGCCCCACGGTGCAGCGAGACCTGTACCTGATCCTCGGCCGGGAGGGCGGCCTCCGCCGTATCGGCGCCACGGACTACCTCAAGTCCATGGTCCACACCACCGCTGTGAACATTACACGCCTGTTCGGCATCACCGGCCGCGTGATCTCCTCGGGCACCGCGTGCACCACCAGCGCCCAGGCCATTGGCTTCGGCTACGAGGCGATCCGCTTTGGCCGCCAGGAGGCCATGGTCTGCGGCGGAGCCGACGAGTACGACACCACCACCGTGGCGGTCTTCGACAGCCTGCTGGCCTGCTCCACCCGCTGGAACGACCGGCCCGAGAGCACCCCGCGCCCCTTCGATGTCCAGCGAGACGGGCTCGTGGTGGGGGAGGGAGCCTCCGCGCTGGTGCTGGAGGAGCTGGAGCACGCCCGCCGCAGGGGCGCCCAGATCCTTGCCGAGGTCATCGGCTTTGGCTGCTCCAACAACGGGGGCGACATGATCCTGCCCAACGCCGCAGGGGTGCGCCGCACCCTCTTGATGGGCATCGAGGACGCCCGGCTCAGCCCGGACGACGTGGACCTGGTGAGCGCCCACGCCACCGCCACGCCCATGGGCGACGTGGTGGAGGCCAGGGCCATCGCCGATGTGTACGGCGGGAGCACGCCGGTGCTGGCCCTCAAGGGGTACATGGGCCACACCATGGGCGCCTGCGGCGGCATCGAGACAGTGCTGCTGCTCCACATGATGAAGCGCGGGGTGGTCACCCGCTCGCTGAACCTCGACGAGGTGGATCCCCGCTGCGCCATGGTCAACCACGTCACCCAGGTGGCCGAGATGGACCTGCGGGTTGTGAGCGTCCAGAACTTCGCCTTTGGCGGCGTGAACACCTGCCTCATGTACCGCCGCTTCGACTGAGCCCATGGCCCGGCTCCCCCGGCTCCTGTCCCTGCCAGTGGACGCTCTGGTCACCCTGCTGCTGTGGCTGTACTTTTGCCTGGTCTTTCTCTTCGTCTTCCTGCCCGTGTATCTTGTCGCCCTGCTCCTGCCCTGGCACAGGGCGGCCGCCGTGCAGCGAATAAACTCACTGTTTTTCTCGGGCTTCTTCGGCTTGCTGAGGCTGCTGGCCCCGGCGGTGAAGCTGGAGATATCTCCCGAGGTGCGGCGGCTGCGCTCCGCCGTGCTGGTGTGCAACCACCAGTCCTACCTGGACCCCATCTTGCTCGTGTCCATCTTTCGGCGCCAGTCCACCATCGTCAAGCCGGTCTTCTTCCGGGTCCCGGTGTTCGGCTGGATCCTGGACGCCTCGGGCTACATGGGCCCCTCCGCGGCCAGGGGCGACAGGATGCTGGGGCGGGTGGAGCACATGGCAAAGCTCCTGGAGGATGGCGGGGTGATCTTCGTGTTCCCGGAGGGCTCCCGGACCCGCGACGGCTCGGTGGCCCTGTTCAAGCCCGGAGCATTCAAGCTGGCCCGCCTCCTCGGAGCCCCGGTGGAGCAGGTGCTCATCACTGGCACGGGAAGTGTCTTTGTCCCAGGTCGCCTGCTCTTTCGCACCTGCGTCCCCCAACGAATCGAGCTGACCCGCCTGGGCTCGCTGGACTCCCAAACCGTGCAGCAGGCCTCCCCGGCCGCGCTGGCTCGCCGGTCCCGCGAGGAGTTCACGGCCGCTCTGAACGGATCAGGGCCGGGCGGCAGCGGGGGGGCGAGCGGCAGCGGGGGGGCGAGCGGCAGCGGGGGGCCGGGCGGCAGCGGGAGATCTACCACCGGGGCGAGTGACCCGCAGTAGGCGCAGCGTCAGACCATAGCCAACCCCCCCGTGGGCCCTAAGCTGCACACGGCGGGCAAAGGGCCCCTTCCGGGAGCCGCTGCCTGTCACCGTGCGCGAGAGGCGCCCCCCCTCGTCGTAGCGCCGGATCTCCAGCCCCCTCCTCCCGCGGGGCAGCACGTAAACCATCTCACCTCCATGCGAGCCGTATCGGCAGGCCTCTGTCGAAGAGCCGAGCAGCCCGGCCAGCCCGGCCCCGGGTGGAGGCATCAGCATCAGCCGCACGTCCCGCACCATGGCCTCCACCAGCGCCCGGCCGTCAAAGGGAGGAACCGACCGGACCACCGTGAGCGCGGGCCCGCGGCTGGTGACGTCCAGCAGGGTCAACCCCTCCGGGGCCAGGGCCACAAGGCGCAGGGTGTCGGTGTCAGTGTCCCCCGTGGCCACGCCAATGAGAGCCGACCGTCGCCCCAGCGGGAGGCGAAACTCGATGGAGTGCACCACCTGCCAGGCGCCCCGCGCGAACTCTGCGCGGCAGCGAGCCAGGATAAGCGCCGATCTCTTCGGCGACACCGGCCGCAGCCGAGGAGGACCGGCGCAGGCCGCCCCCAATAGAGCACCCGCGGCCAGGAGAAGCGCTGGGCACATGAGGGCGCCTCGCGCTCGAAGCGGGAGCCTCACCTGTAGGTCACCTTTGTGCTGCGAAGCAAGATCCGGGTGGAGGCCCCTCCCGGCTCCGAGATGATGACCTTTGCGATCGCACCCTTCTGCTTCGCCAGCACCAGCTCGATGCCCTTGATGAAACGGGAGATGGCCCGCGACAGGGGTACGAGGAAGATCCTCGAGGGAGCGCCTGAAACCAGCCTGGCGCGAAACGCCTTGCTTTTTTGGAACTGCCCCCTCATCCAGAGCTGGATCTCCGAGAGCACCACCGACATGGCCCCGGCGCTCCGGTTGGAGTCGGCCACACAGCGACCTCCCCGCCACAGGTAGCGAACCGCCCGTCCGCCAGAGAGCACCAGGCGAGTCCTCACCGGCGAGGTATACTCCCAGGTGATGGCGCCCGAGGAGCTGTACGCAAAGCGTCCCCTGGAGACGAGGGGGCGTCTCAGGATCCTCATGTGCTTTCTCTGCTCGAAGGTGGCCGTCACCGCGACCACTGACCGCGCGGCCCTCCGCAGGGAGCCCCAGCTCCTCCCCCAGTCCGAGCCCTGCCCCGGGGAGCCGGAGCCCCCGCCAGGGGCAGCAGCCACCTGCGCCAGCACAAGGGCGATTGTCTGGATCATTTAAAGCACCTCCGGCTATACCATACCGCCGGCGACAGGGATCACCGCGCCGGTCACGTAGGATGCCTGGGGGGAGCAGAGGAACCGCACCACCGAGGCAACCTCCTCCGGGCGGCCCACCCGCCCGGCCGGGATCAACTGTTTGACGTTGGAGAGCTCCAGATCTTTAGTCATGTCAGTCTCGATGAGGCCCGGGGCCACCACGTTCACGCGGATGCCCAGGCGCGCCACCTCTGCCGCCAGGGAGCGGGAGGCGGCGACGACGGCCGCCTTGGCGGCAGAGTAGTTGACCTGGCCCCTGTTGGGGAGCAGCGCGGAGACCGACGAGAGGCTGACGATGGAGCCAGACCTGCGCTTGACCATGGACCTCAGCACCGGCCTAGTCAGGTTGTAAAAGCCGTCCAGGCTGGTGGAGATCACCCGGTACCAGGAGGAGCGCCCCATCATCACGAACAGGCCGCTCTCGGTGACGCCGGCGTTGTTTACCAGCACGTCCAGGCCGCCCAGTCTACCCAGGACGTCCTCCAGGCAGGCGTCAACCCGCTCTGGGTTCCGCACGTCGAATCCGCAGATCTCCCCCGCTCCGCCGGCCTCGAGCACCAGCTCCAGGGTCCTCTCCGCGGCCGCGGCGTCGCTGTGGAAGTTGATCACGACGTGGTAGCCGTCTCGAGCCAGATCCACGCAGATGGCGCGTCCGATTCCGCGGCTGCCGCCGCTGACGAGGGCCGTCCTTTGCTCAGCCATGGGTCTCTCTCCTGTGGTGACAGGTGACAGATAGCATGTCCGGGCCGCACCCGCTACGGTGTGCGCCGAGACCAGATGGGCTCGAAGTGATACCACTGCGCCGGGTGGCGCCGCACCACAGCCTCTAGCTGCTCTGCGTACCGCTGGGCCGAGGCGGCCAGGGCCGCCGGGCGATCCCCGCGGCTCACGGCCTGCACCGGCGTGGGAGGAAATGCCTTGAAATGGTAATAGCAGCGACCCGTGCGCAGCACGAAGAAGGTTATTATTGGCGCCCTTGCGAGCAGCGCCAGGGCGTGCGGCGCCTTGGGGAGCAGCACCTTGCGGCCCAAGAGCCTGGCCTCGATCACCGGCTGGGAGGGGCTCCACACCAGGTCTCCAGCCAGGGAGAGCAGCCCCCCGGCACGCAGGAACTTCAGCCCCTCGATCCCCTGGGTGGTGGCCTCCTGGCCCTCCTCCAGGGCCAGCACCCGCACTCCGGCCAGGCGCAGATCCTCCTTCTGCTGCCGCTCGATCTGCTCCCGCTGCCTGGCGCCCATAAACAGCATCAACGGGAGCTTCCGCTCCCCCAGCAGCCGCGCGCCCATCTCCCAGTTTCCCACGTGGGACATGAGCAGCACAGCTCCCCGCCCCGACGCCACCGCCGCCTCGATGTGCTCCAGCCCCTCCATGGTGCACGAGAGCCGCTCCGGGGTGTAGGCCAGGCGCAGCCGCTCGGCAAAGAGAGCGGCAAAGGAGTGGTACTGCCCCCAGGCAAGGCGCAGCCGGGCGGCCAGGCCGCGCTCCGGAAAGAGGGCACCAAAGAAGGCCAGGCTGACCGCCAGCCTCCGCGGGAGTAGCACGAAGTAGGCCGTGCTGATGAGCCAGGCGAAGGCGGCCACCACCCAGACCCCCAGGTGAGCCCCGAGCCAGCTTATGGCGGCGTAGAAGGCCCGCCTCACCGCTCCCCCTCCGGGGCCCGCGCCAGGAGGAAGGTCTCCTCGCGCCCCTTGGCAGCGGGCGCGGGCAGCGTCACCTGGAGGCCCAGCCCCTCCAGCGCGGCCCGGAGAGTGGTGAGGTCTCTGAAGTGGCAGCGCTGGCCCGCCAGGCGGACCCGGAGCTCCTCCAGGCGCCGCTCCCAGGGCCAGCGGCTGCCGGGCACCGTGGCCCTGAGCAGCAGAACCCCACCGGGGGCGAGGCAGGCACGGGCACTGGTGAGGGCCTCGGAGAGCTCCTGGTCGTCCAGGTGGTGAATCACGTCCAGCAGGAGCACTGCCCGGGCCCTGGCCCGCGCGAGGGGGAGGCCTTCTGCCAGCCCCCTCAGGACCTCTCCCCTGGAGCCCATGCACCACCGGGCGATGCGAGCGCGGTCCTGGTCCGGCTCCAGCCCAATGATCCTCAGGCCGGGGCGGCACGCCAGCAGCCACACCGCAGGGACACCATAGCCACAGCCCACGTCCACCACCAGCCCCTCCCGTGGAACCAGCTCCGCCAGCATGGGGAACATGGGGTCGGTGCGCACCTTGAACCAGGAGAAGAGCCGCGGGTAGGGGGAGAGGCGTCCGTATCTCCGGGCCACTCGCCTCGAGTGCAGCCTGCTCCCGGGCTCCAGGGCGACGGGCTCCGGCTCCGGGATGCCCGCCGCCGGGTACAGGCGCCGCAGCACCGGGGGCAGCAGCACCAGCGCCCCCACGAGGGCGAAGAAGATGCCCAGGGAGGTGACAACGCCCGCGCTCCTCAGCACCGCGTGCCCTGAGAAGACCAGGCCGAAGAAGCCCAGGAAGGTGGACGCACCGGCCAAAAAGACCGTCAGGCGCACGGCAGAGTGCCCCGGATGGTCCGGCGAGAGGTAGCGCAGGTGGGCGCGGATCAGGTACAAGGCATAGTCCAGGCCCATGCCCACCACGACGATGGCCAGCATGAGCCCGGGGATGTCCAGGGGCCGGCCCAGCAGACGCAGGGCGCCCAGGGTGCAGGCCAAGGAGAGGGCCAGGGGAGTCAAGGCCAGGAGGACGAGTCGCCAGTCCAGCAGCGCCAGCCCCAGCAGGATCAGCACTCCCACGCCCACCAGGGCGAGCATCCACAGGAAGGTGGATGCGATGAGGCCCGACAGGCGCGAGGCGAACCGCCGGGGATCGAACACCCGGAGCCGGGCGCCGCTGGCCCGCTGGCCGAAGCCGTCGGCGTCGAAGCGGGCTCCCCGGGCCACCGGCGCCAGCATGAGCAGGTGGCCCGTCTTGTGGCTGCGGGTGATCCCCAGGGCCGCCTGCTCCGCAGGGGGCGGCAGCGCGGGCACCGCCCGGTCCGCCGCGACCAGGGACAGGAACGGCTCGAAGGCTGCGGTGGCAAAGCCCGCCCGGTCCGCCGCCGCCGCGAGGCTCCTGCGCAGAGCCGCGCGGCGTGCCGGGCTCCAAAAGGCCCGCCACGCCCGCAGGTTCGAGGCGGTCCGGGCAGGGCCCGGGTATACGTACGACGGGGAGAACCCCCCGGCCACCTGCGGCCGGGGGAGCCCGTCCAGCAGCTCTGCCAGCCGGTCCCCCTCGGCCTGGAGGGCCGCCGCGTCACGCCCCTCCAGCAGCACCCAGACCCGCTGACCCAGATCTCCCCAGGCCTCCTTGAGGTGCCTCTCGGCTGCCCGGGTGGGCTCTGTGACCGTGCTCATGGACTCCAGGTCGGCCCCCACGCGCGGCCGGGCAAAGAGGCCGAGGCCCAGGACCACTAGCGCCGCCGCCAGCAGCCCGAGCCAGGGGTTGCCTCGGCCCAGCCTGGCCAGCAGTCGGTCGGCGGGGAGGAGGGGAGCCCGGAGGCCGCCTCTGTAGCCGGCAAAGAGGAGCGGGAACACCAGGTGCACGAAGGCGAAGGAGGCCGCCACCCCGATGGCGGCAAAGAGCCCCACCTGCGCGAGCAGCGGAAAGCCGCTGAGGGTAAGCACCCCAAAGGCGCCCGAGGTGGTGACCGTGGCCAGCAGCCCCACCGCCCACACGTGGCGGGCGGCCCTGCGCCCCCCCTCCCTCTGCTCCTGCTCCAAGAAGAGCAGGTAGGCGATGCCGTGGTCCACCGTGATTGAGATGAGCGCGCCGCCAAAGCCCAGGGCCAGCGCGGAGATCCGGGGATGGATCAGCGAGTAGATGAGCAGGGCCGTCACCGCCCCGGCCGCCGCCGGCAGGAGCGCCAGCAGGCCCAACAGCGGCCTGGGAGAGCACAAAAAGAGCAGGGCCACAATGAGTGCCATGGCCACGATCATGGCTCGCTGGGTGTCTCGCCGGACGATGGTCTCGTTGTCCAGGGCCGCGCGGAAGGCTCCCACCGGGGTCAGGCGCACGCCAAGGCCCTCGGCGTCCAGCCGATCCGCGGCCTCCTCGAGCAGGCGGGTGAGGCGCCTGGCCGTGCTGGTGTCCACACCCACCCCCTTGGGCTCGGCCACCAGCAGCAGGTGCCGGCCGTCCCTGGTGACGAGCTGGCCCCCGCGGATTCGAGCCCTGTCGCTGGGCCGCAGCCAGGAAAGCCGCGCCATCACCAGGTCACGGAGGGAGAGGGGATCGGCCGCGACCGCCCGGGCCTGCCCAATGCCGTCGAGCCCCAGCAGCCTGCGCCGATTGGCCATGACCGCGGCGGTGATGCGCTCGGGCTCGAGCAGGGGAGCCACCTCGCGCTCCAGGTCGCGGCGGGAGAAGAGCGTGGGCAGACGAGCTGGGATCCCGGCGTAGAGGGAGGCCACCCCCTCCCCCACCCGCCGAAAGCCCACCTGGGAGAGCTCCCCGCTCGCCCGCAGGATCTTCTCCAGCCGCTCGGCAGCGCGGATCAGCCGGCGGGGATCGGGTGTCTTGGCACGGAGGCACATGTCCACGTAGATCCGCTCCAGGCTGGGGTGATGCGAGAGCACATAACGGGCGTCGTTGATGACCGGGTCCGTGGTGGGGAGCGCCCGGGTCAGGTCGGCGTCCACCTGGAGCCGTCGCAACCCCAGCGCCAGGGCGCCGCCCAGCGCCACCAGCACGAGCAGGGCAAAGGCCATCTTCCGGGCGAGGGTCACCGGCGCCCCCGGCGTACCCGAAAGGAGCGGGGGATCAGCAGCCGCTGGGTGATGAGCCTGGTGAAGGTGAAGCTGTTTCGCCAAAAATCCACAAAGGGCCTGAAGTGGGAGACGCGCTCGGCGGTGTAGCGCACGCTCACCGGCGCCTCCAGAACGGGCAGCCGGTGCCAGCCCGCCAGCACGAGGATCTCCACCTCGAACTGGAAGCGACGCGCCCTGGGACGCAGGCGCAACACCTCACCGAGGGGGTAGAGGCGGAAGCCGGACTGGCTGTCGGAGACCGGGGCACCGCCCCCGGCGCGCACCCAGAAGTTGGAAAACTTGCGCCCGAACCGGCTGGTCCAGGGGATGTGCGTCCCCTCCATGCCCTGGCGACAGCCCACCACTATGCCGCGCCCGTCCGGGGGCAGCGCCTCCACCAGGCCGTGCAGGTCCGCTGGATCGTGCTGCCCATCGGCGTCCAGGGTGACCACGTGGCTCGCCTTGCCCTCCAGCGCCCGAAACCCTGTCAAGAGCGCCGCTCCCTTGCCGCGGTTGGTCGCGTGGCGGATCACCCGCACCTCGGGGATGTGGGCCAGCACGTCGGCGGTGGCGTCGCTGGAGCCGTCGTCCACGACCACGGTGGGCAAGCCCTGGGCAAGGGTGCGCTCCACGAGCTCCCCAACGGTCCGGCCGTGGTTGTACACCGGGATTACGCAGGCAACTCGCACAGGGCTCCCTGGGCGAGCGCGGGCCGAGCCAGATGATGCGGTCATGGCTCTCCCGGCGGCGCGTCATCCGGGGCGTAGCCCGAGCCCGGCTCGTCGGCCGCCTGTGGCTTCCAGTCCAGCGCCAGGTAGGCCAGCGCCCATGTGCCCGGCCCCATGTGCGCACCAGAGGTGAGCGACATTGGCCGCAGGAGCACTCGCGCTCCGGGCAAGCGCTCCAGGACCCGGGGAGCCACCTCCTCCCTGAGCCACGCCTCGTTGTCGGTGTGCTGCAAGAGCACCAGGTAATGTCCCGTGGCCGGAGGGAGCTCCCCGAGGCGTCGCCAGGCGAAGGCGAGCTGATCCTTGCGGCTTCGCACGGTGCCCACCTTTCGGGCTCCGTCGGCCGCGGGGGTAACGATGGGCTTGAGGCGGAGGGCCTCTCCGAAGAACGAGGCGGTCTTGGAGAGACGCCCTCCCGCCGCGAGGTACTTGAGCCGGTCCAGGAAGATCAGCTCGTCCGCTCGGCCCAGCGCCTCCCGGGCAAAGGCCACCACCGCCCGAGCAGAGCCTTCGGGGTCGCCCCCTGCCAACCTGCGCGCAAGCTCGGCCGTGGCGCGTACCACCACCCCGAGCTTGCCCGAGGCTGCCCCGGAGTCCAGCACGAGAAAGCGGTGGGGCTCTGGCTGCCCGTCCCGCCACCGAGCGGCCACCTCGTAGATCCCCGAGAAGGCCGAGCCCACGGTGAGGTAGAGCACCCGCTGATGGTCGCCCAGCAGCCGGTCGAAGACCTCGTGGCGCTCCTGCAGCGACGCCTGGGAGGTGGACACCCTGGCCCCTGCGCGCATGGCCTCGTAGAGCCTCTCCGCCACCATCTCCGACTCGGGGAGCGACCTGCCGTCGCACTGGATGTAGCTCGACAGGAGGGTCACTCCCAGCTCCAGGGCGTCGTCTGCGGTGAAGCTCCCGGCGGCGTCGGTGACCAGGTGGATGGGCTCATCCACCACGGCGGCGGCGAACCTCCTGGTCTGTACGCCCAGGTCGTCGGCCACGAAGCTGACCAGGTCGCCGGCAGCGCCCAGGGCATCACGCACGTCCTCGGGGCTTGCCGTGTGCAGGTGGATCTTCAGCAGGCCCTCGTGGCTGTGCACTACCGTGGAGCTCCCCAGGCCTCCCAGGCTATCCAAAGACGCCATGTCGCCCGACCGCACGACCGCGTCCACACAGAACCCCTCCTGCTGGCGACCCCCAAACCCCGGCCTGATCCGCAGGAGCCCGCCGAAGCGCTGTGGGATGGTCGGCAGCAAAGGATCCAGCCGAAGGAGCCGCAGCAAGAAACGCTCCAGGAAGATGAACATGCCCAGGGCCCCTGCGTCCAGGACCCCGGCCTCGGAGAGGATCGGGAGCTGCTGGTGGGTAAGGCGCACCGCCTCGGCCAGCTCACCCAGCAGGCCCACGAGCTCCTCGGCTCCCTCCCCTGGGGGCTCACCAGCGGTGGGCTCGGGCAAATGATCGCCCGAAGCCACCAGCAGGCTCCTGCCCGACAGCTCCCTTCCCAGGGCGTCGAGCACGGACAGCATGGTGCCCTCGCGGGGCTCGGCCACCGCACCCCGGGCCAGGCGGCAGCCGCGATCCACCGCGGGCCTGAGGGCCTCCAGGGTTGGGGTCTTGACCAGCTCCCCCAAGAAGCGCGCAGCGATGTTTCCCGAGTTGCCCCGGGCGGCGAGCAGGAGCCGCCTTCGGAGCGCCAGGCCCTCCTCGGAGGCACAAAGCAGAGGCGCCAGGCTCAGCCGCAGGTTCTCGCCGGTGTCGCCGTCTGCCACGGGATAGACGTTGATGCTGTCGAGCAGCGACGACCCGCGCCCCAGCTCCTGTGCTCCCGCGGCCAGGGCCTCCCCGAAGTCGGCTGTCATGACGAAAACCCCAGCGCCCGGCAGAGAGACTCGGGCAGGCGAAGCTGCAGCTCGTGGTCGGGCACCGACAGGGCCACCTGCTCGGTGCTCCCCGTGGCGCAGACGACGCCGCTCTCCTCGAGCTCCAGCTCATACTCGATCACCAGCTTGATACGCGCCTCCACCACAGTGGCCCTGCACTCGAAGGCGTCGCCAAAGCAGAGCGGGTGAGAGTGGCGGGTGGCGGTACGGATCACCGGAAAAACTATCCCGGCGCCGTCGGCGAACCCGTACAGATCCACCCCCCGCGCGGAGAAGAGCGCGTCCCTGGCCAGCTCGAAGTACTTGAGGTAGTTCCCGTGCCACACGATGCGCATGGCGTCCACATCGTGGAAGGGGACCGTGCTCCGCACCGACGCACTGGGCCCCCGGTGGGCGACGTGGTTGTTGGATCTTCCGCGGCGAGTCATCGGTCTGCCAGGATCCTGCGGTGGTCTGCAGGCGACCTATCGAGGGTAACTAGTGCATTCACGCGCGAAGATCAAGCGCACCAGCCTCCGGCGCCCAGGCTCGATCGCCCTGTCGCTCATATCGGTTGCGCTACCCATGGGGGCAGTGGTATTCGAATCTGGTGGCCATTGCGTATCAGGAGGAGACCGTGAGAGTTATCCAGTCACGAATCGTAGCCGTACTTGGGCTGCTCATGGCAGCGGCGCTGCTTTCGCAGGGCTGCCGCAGGGGCCCATATCTGTACGTGCGCCAGGCGCGCTATCAACCGGCCCTCCCGGCCTACATGGTGCAGTCCTACCGGGGGCGCGCCATCCACATCATGCCCTTTGTCAACCGCACCGCCTCTCGCTGGTACTACTACAGCCCGAACAGGGTCATCACCTACGAGGCGTCTCCCTCCATCACAGGGCTGCTGACGGCCTGCTTCGTCAAGGGGCTCAGGCGCTCCGGCATGAGGGTGCTCCGGCGGCCGGCGCCCAACGTGCCCTCCTTGCGCCTCGTGCTTCACCGCATGAGCGACCAGCGGATGATCTTCGACGCCTTCCTGTATCGCAACCGCCGCCCGGTGTTCGTCAAGCGCTTCACCGTGGTAAGGGGCCCGGCGCGGAGCTACAACAAGCTGCACCTGGAGCAGATGGCCTTTTACGAGATCAACCTCGCGATCGCCAAGGTGTTCATGGACCGTGGTTTTTGGGCGGCCTTCTTCGGCGTCGCCGGGGGCACCCCTCGCCTCCCCGCCGCCAGCGCTCCCAACGGTCCGGCGACCGGCGCCCCCCCCGCGCCCGGAACCACCCCCGCGCCCGGAACCACCCCCGCGCCCGGAACCACCCCCGCGCCTGACACGCCTCCGGCCAAGCGGCCCTCCAACGTGCCGCCTCCGGCGCCAGGAACCGGCGGAGCGACCAACCCATTCTGAGCGGTGACCGCCTGAGCCATCTTTCGGCTCACTGCGCAGGGCTCGCCCTGCTGGAGCTCCCACCGCCCATGGAGAGCCCTGAGCAGGCCCTCACCCCCCGCGAGGCTCTCCGCTTCCGTGAGCTGGGTGAGCGCCGGAGGCCCAGCTTCCTGGCTGCCCGCCTGGCCCTCAAGGAGCTGGCATCGACCGTGGGCTCTGTGGAGGCCGGGGCGGACCCGCGCACCCTGGAGACCATCCACTCCGATGGCCCCCTCCCGCGCCTCCCCTTTGGGACGCACCAGGAGCAGGACCGTCTCCACTGCTCCGTGGCCCACGACCGCCGCTTCGCCGTGGCAGTGGCTGCCCGGCACCCGGTGGGCGTGGACGTGGAGGCCACGGCCCCACGCCTGGAGCGCGTCTCCCGGCTGCTGGTCAACCCACGGGAGATGCCCCTGCTCTCCTCGGAGCCCTCCCGTCGCCTGCTGGACCTCGCCCGGCTCTGGACTCTGAAGGAGGCGGCCTGCAAGGCGCTGGGGCTGCCCCTGCTGCGGGGGCTCGGGGAGGTGATCTTGACCCGGCCGGGAAAGAGACGAAGCCGCTTCATGGTGGGAGACCTGGAGCTGCTCGCCCACCACGACAGCATCGACGACCACGTCTTCTCGCTGGTGTGCCTCCATGACTGAGCTCCTCTCGGCCGCGGCCCTCCTGCTGGGGATCTACCTGGCAGCTAGCCTCAACTTCGCGCTGCTTCTCGCCCGAGGGCGTCTCATCCCCGACCTCAGAGAGCAAGGGAGCGGCAACCCGGGCGTTTCCAACGTGTACCGCATCTGTGGCCCCGCCTGGGCCGCCATCATCCTCGCGCTGGACATCACGAGGGCGGTGGGCGCCGCCCTGGCCAGCCTCCGCTGGCTTCCCCCCGGCCTGGCTCCCTGGGGTGCGCTGGCCCTGGTGACCGGTAACATCTTCCCCGCCTTCCACCGGCTGAGGGGTGGCAAGGGGGTGGCGAACCTGCTGGGGTTCGTGGCCGGCCTGGATCCCCTCTGGGCCCCTGCCGCGGCCTTGCTATGGCCCATCTCCTTCGCTGCTGTGAGAGCCACCCACCTGAGCTCCTTTGTGATGCTGCTCGCCCTGATCTACGTGGCGGCCAGGAGATTCGCCTTCCACCCCGCCAGCCTCGCCGCCATGGGGGCCTCGTTCATCTTGATCGTCTGGGCCCACCGGCAGAACCTGCGGCTGTGGAGCCAGCACCCGTAGCAGATGCACCGCCTCAGAGCGCCGCCACCGGGCTGGCGAGGAGCTCGGCGGCCCGGTATCGAGCCCTGGCCCTGGCGATGCGCTTCGAAAGCCCGGTGAGAACCCGCCCGGGACCGCACTCCACGAAGACCTCGGCGCCCAGCTCGCAGGCAGCGAGCACCGCATCCTCCCAGCGCACGGGCCGATGGATCTGCTCCACCAGCTTGGCCCGAATTCGCTCCGGATCCGTCTCCCTGGCCCCGGTTACGTTGTCGATGAAGGCGCAGGAGGGGGGACGAAGGGCCACCTGGCGGATCCGCTCCCGAAAAAGCTCAGCCACGGGCTCCATGAGCGAGCAGTGGAAGGGTGCCGAGACCGCCAGCCTCACCGGGCGGCCCAGCCGGGCGGCCCGGATGGCCTCCTCGGCGATCTCCACGTCTGCGGTCCTCCCCGAGATCACGAGCTGCCCGGGGGCGTTGTAGTTGGCGATCTCCACGCCCCCCCCTCCACAGGTGCGCTCCAGGAGATCCTCCAGCGGCGCGCGGTCTGCGCCTATCACCGCCGCCATGGTGCCAGGGATCTGCTCGCATGCACGCCCCATTAGCTCACCACGAGCGCGCACGAGAGCGATGGCGTCGCCAAAGTCCAGTGAGCCGCTCAGGACCAGGGCCGCGTACTCACCTAGGCTGTGCCCTAGCACCACCCTCGGCGAGAGCCCCCTGCGCAAAAGGCGCTCGCCGCAGACGACATCCACGAGCAACAGGCAGGGCTGCGCCAGCTCTGTGCGCGTGAGCTCCTCGGAAGGCCCCTCGTCCATCACCGAGCGAAGGGAGATGCCCAGCCTCTCCTCCGCCTCATCCAGGCGGCGCCTGCCCAGCTCGCTGGAGGCGCCGAGCTCTCGCCACATGCCCACCACCTGCGAGCCCTGGCCAGGGAAGGTAAAGGCCACCGCAGCGGATCGCAGCTCCGACGGCAAGGGGTGGCCATCGGGCCGGGCTTGGGAGCCACCAGCCCCACTGGCTCCACGAGAGTCATCCATCATGCTCTCCTGTGTCTGGGTCCCCAAAGAGGGCGAGCACCGCCCTCCGGTCGTGCTTGCCCGGGGGAGAGACCGGCATCTGGTCCAGCCACAGGATGCGCCTGGGACGCTCCGCGGGGGAGAGGCTGGCGTCCAGGGCTCGCCTCAGCTCCTCCTGGCCACTGTCCGCAACCACCGCAGCCAGCAACGCGTTCTCCCTCAAGCCCTCCACTGCGACGCTCACCACGCACGCGTCCCGCACCCCTGGAAGGGAGCGGATGACCTCCTCCACGCCGAGCATGTCCACCCGCACGCCAGCGATCTTGATCACGCCGTCTGCACGCCCGAGGAGCACAAACCCCTTGTCATCCCCCGGGGGAGCAGCAGCGTCTGCGGCCACGTCGGCCGGATGGTCCCCGGCCGGATGCGCCCCGCCCGGACCGAAGACCTCCTGGCCACCCGGCCATGAGGCCCGGTCCCCGGTGTCGACAAAGCCATCCTCCCTGCGGGCCAGCCCCTCCGAGAGGAAGGGCGAGCGCACCTGGAGACGCCCCCCATGGACCCGCGCGTCCACCTCCTGGAGGGGAGCCCAGCGGCTCTGCCCCCGGGCACGACAGCGGGTGGCCACCGCCCCGGTCTCCGTGGACCCGTACACCTCCACCACCGGCGCCCTTGTGCGGGCGTACACCGCTTCGGCGTCCGACCCAAAGAGCATGCTGCCCGATGATGTGATCAGGCGGAGCCCGGTGAGCTCCTCTGCCCCACGGCCGAGGATCCGCAGATGTGGCGGGGTAGCCACCAGCACCGTGCAGCCCCACCTGCGCGTGGCGCCCTCCACCTCCCGTGGAAAGTAGCCCGACCTCCGTACGACCCCGGCGCCCAACCTCAGGGGCACGAGCACCGAGAGCATGAGCCCGTAGATGTGCAGCGGGCTGACCGTGGCCATGAGCCGATCCGTGCCCCGAAGACCCAGGCGGGAGATGAGCGCGTCCGCCTCGCCTAGCAGGCTCGGTAGAGACCTGCGCCACGCCCTGGGCCTCCCGGTGGAGCCGCCCGTGTGCAGGGTTACGCTGCCCTGCCCGGCGCCTGCGGACGAGAGATGCACTTGGGCCAGGGTGGCCCCGTGGAGCGACCTGTCCGCCGACGGCGTCAGCTCCGGGCCCACGCGCCCCTCGGCCCCCAGGCGAACAGTCTCCGGCAGGTCCACGGGTGCCTCCCCCAGGAGGGCTCCACAGCGGTGCTCCCGGCAGGCGGCCTCCACCTGGGAGCGCTCGAGCCCATGGGGCAGCACCAGGTGCAACCCCCCCATCCAGGTGGCCAGCACCGCCGCCATCACCTCCAGCCGATCCTCGGTGGCAACACACAGCGCCTCTGCGGAGGAGGCCCCCATGCGGCGCAATATGGCGCGGGCCAGCGCTGTGATCACCTCGGCCTCGGGACCGTCGAGCAGAAGTGGAGCCATGGTGGGATCAGGGCTGAATGAGCAGCGCAGTGCCGCCGCTGGGCTGAGCGTCCCGCAGCAGGGTGGCCGCGGGAGGATCTGCCCCGAGGTGGACCTCGGTCACGGCGCCGTCGGCCAGCAGCACGTAGAGCATGTCCCCCGGGGCAAAGCCAGCGTCCACAGGGGCCAGAGCCTGCTCCGGCGAGGCCGCCCGAGGGTCGGCCAGCAGGGAGGTAGAGTGGACCATGCCGCCCTGGTTGAGGGCATAGACGGCGACCGTCTTGGATGTCTCGCAAAGCACCGCCAGCCACTGGCTCTGCCCGTCCACCGCCAACCGGCTGGCGCCCACGTCCCCATCCGGCAGGGCGCGCTGGGTGGGGGAGGGGGAGCCCGCCTCGAAGACGACGTCGGTCAGGGTGTCGTCCGTGGAGCTGGCCACCACCACCAGCACACCGTCCGGGGTCATGGTCACGTCGGCCATACCACCCACTGTGCCGCCAACGAGCAGCCCGTCCGGATCGATCAGGTCGGGGGGAGACAACGATGTGTCGATACGGTAGAGAAGATTCACCGGGCCCGTGGCGTCACCGCTCACGCCCACCGCGACGGCTCTATTGTGGCGCGGCGCCGCTGCCAGGCCGGAGACGGCGCCCGTGGGCAGCCAGGTGTCCAGCTCCAGGGCGCCGTCCGAGAGCTGGACAATGTATCCGACACCAGCACCGCTGGCCACCAGGGCGCCCCTGTCGAGCAGGATCCCCCTGCCCAGGGCGCTCCCCAGCTCCACCGAGGGAGCGAAGGGCTCCAGGGAGCTCACCGTGAGCTCCAGGAAATGAATCTGCCCGGTTGAGGCGGACACTGCCACGAGGCGGTCCCCCTCCGCCGAGAGGGAGACGTAGCCCTCTCCTGCGCCCACCTGGTAGCTGGCGTAGGTGCGGTCCGGCTCGCTGAGGCCAAAGAAGGTCAGCCTCCCGGACAGGTCCAGCACTCCGAACAGACGCACGATCTCCACGTCGAAGACGTAGGGATCGCCGGACACCGCGCCCACGCTCACGGTCGCCGGACCCGCTGGCACCGACTGGGGGACGTTGAAGCTGACCGTGGTGTCGTCCACGAAGCGGTACCCCAGCCGCGGGTCGCTGGCAGGGTACTGCCGCCCGGCCGAGTCGGTGAAGGTAAAGTCATTGGGCGCAAAGGGCTGTCCGTTGGCGCGCTCCAGGGTCACATGCTGCCCCACCACCCAGCGGGTGGAGCCCTCGATCTTCACGGAGCCATCACAGGCCACCAAGCACCACGCCAACGGCAGCCAGCCCAGGACCGTCCAGCTCGAATGAAATCTCCTCATGCTCGGCAACGCTACCACAAGCCAATTGCGGAGACCACCCTTGCCCTGCAACCCCCAGGCTCGATCCATAGTGATGCCGCCCGGGAGCACCGCCGCCGCTGGGCCTGCGCTCTGGCAGCTCCCGGTCTGAGGCTTGCTCGGCGCCTCCTCTGCAGACAGCGCAAGCTCTCTTGGGCACAAGTGGACACACTCCGCCAATGTGCCTGCTGTCAGGACTGGCCGGACCTTTGGATGGGCTTTACGCTGGCGCCGGGCTCAGGCGTCGACGTTCAGAGCCCAGGG
>JAJRWW010000109.1 GCA_024276595.1 Myxococcota bacterium | reverse complement strand
TCCTCTGTGGGTCCTCCGTAGGTCCTCTGTCCAAAGGACATGTCGGGAGCCCGGGTGCAGGGCGCGAGCTCGCGGTTACTTGTGGCCATGTGTAGCCGAAAAGGCCACATTCGGTATACGTGTAGGGCAATGTGCGTTTTTCCTTGACGAGCCGGCATGGCTCGCGCTACTCAGCAGGCATCTTTGCATGTGTTGACTGGTTTTCAGAGGAGATGGGTCCATGTTGAAAAAGGTAGTATCCGTGCTTGGTGTGGTGGTCTTGCTTGCCCTAGTCGCCTGTCAGGAGGGCGGTGACGACGTGACCGAGGGGGGCAAGCCGGAGGACGACGGCAAGGTGGTGGACGGCAAGACCGACGCCTGGAACCAGACGAACAACCCGGAGCGCTTCCGCCTCAACTTCGTCTACAACTACGAGGAGCTGGCCGCCCACAGCGAGGGCTGGGCCGAGCAGATCCCCTGGCCCTCGGACTACTGGGCCACCTACGAGGACTCCACGAACGTGCGGTTCCACGGGGTGACCAGGCTGTCGCCGCTGGAGAAGTACGACCGCGCCTTCAACGACTGGGTCCCGTCCATGGGGTTCGAGGAGTTTCTTTCGGGTAACGACCAGAACCTCTTGCCAGTGGACCTGTACCTGGACTGCTCCTCCACCAACGACGGCACCATGGAGAACACCCGCGACGCCTACTATGACGAGCTGGGGCCGGCTGCGAGCTGGCAGCATCGGAACAAGGGCAACTATCGAGCCAGAAACGGCCTGGACGACGACTCCGACGGCACGGTGGACGAGTGTGGCGGCAGCGACTATGACGGCATCGAGACCTGGTGGGGGCTGTGTCACGCCTGGGTGCCGGCGGCCATCCTCGAGCCCGAGCCCCGGCGGGACGTCACCGTGAACGGGGTGACCTTCACCGTGTCCGACATCAAGGCCCTGCTCATCACCATGTATGATCGCAACTCCGCGCTCATGATAGGCGGACGGTGCAACGAAAAGGAGATCGAGCGCGACGAGGAGACCGGAGAGGTGCTCCTCGACCAGTGCGGCGACACCAACGCAGGCACCTGGCACGTGGTGGCCGTCAACATGCTGGGCATCATGAAGCGCGCCTTTGCCGAGGACCGCACTGCCAACTACCAGGTCTGGAACCAGCCCGTGCGCGGCTTCGTGGTGCACGAGCAGCGTGTGGTGGACGAGGCAGAGGCCCTGACCCTGCTGGGACGCTCCACCGACACCCCCTACGTGGAGCAGTTCGACAGCCCCGAGGCGGTGCGGTGGGCTTACGTGGACATGACCAGCCACTATGTCACCGAGGCGTCGAGCAGCACCGAGGGTCCCCTCACCCCCAACATCGACAACTGGACGCGCCAGGACCGCTACGAGTACATCCTGGAGATCAACGAGGCCGGGGACATCGTGGGCGGCGAGTGGCTTCCGAGCTACTACACCTCGCACCCCGATTTCCTCTGGCTGCCCATCCGCCAGCGCAGCGGGAACCCGAATGTATCCTTCGCCAAGGTCAAGCACCTGCTGGACCTGGCCACCAAGGACGACGACCCCACGTCAGAGGACTCGGTGAGCTCCTACACGAGCTCAGCGCCACTCTCCATTCCGGACAACGACCCGGCAGGGGTCTCCAACAAGATCAACGTGCCGGATGACGTGGCCATTGGCTCGCTGAAGGTGGAGCTGGACGTGGAGCACACATATATCGGCGACCTGGTGATCACCTTGACCAAGGGCGACACCACCGTGACCCTGCACAACCGCACTGGCGGTGGCACGAACGACATCAAGGACGTCTTTAGCGTGACCGAGTTTGACGGCACCTCGGCCGCCGGCGAGTGGACCCTGCACGTCTCCGACCACGCCGGTCAGGACACGGGCCAGGTGCTCTCCTGGACCCTGCACGTGGCCGGGTCCGACCTGCCGCTCTCCGACACCCGCAAGTGGTCGGAGGAGCGCGAGGTGGCCATCCCCGACAACGACACCAACGGCGTTGTGCGCACCCTGGTCATCAGTGACGAGGGCACCATCAAGGGCGTCAAGGTGAGCGTGAATATTACCCACCCATACGTGGGCGACCTCATCGTGAAGCTCCAAAAAGAGGCCAACGAGCAGGTGCTGCACTCCCGGGAGGGCGGCTCTTCGGACGACCTGGTCAAGACCTACACATTGACGTCTTTCAACGGTGCCCCCGTGGCGGGAGAGTGGAAGCTCATCATCACCGACAACGCCGGTCGGGACGTGGGCCACCTCAATAGCTGGATGATTGAAGCCGAGCTGTAGACGCCCCCCCACCGCCCATTCCCCCCACCGCCCGTTTCCCCCACCGCCCCCGGGGATTTCCCCAGGGCTCCCCTGCTTCATGTCCGGCATGTGGCGACTGGCAAACCCAGGGCTCCTCAGGCGCCGAAGCCCCGGCCTGAGCCCCCCAACGGTGTCCGACAGAGGAGTCGATCGATTGCGGAGGCTACTTCTCCAGCTCGTCATCCATGCCCGGGACATCGTTCGCGGAGGGGAACTTGGCAATGTCCTTGCGGGCGATCATCCATGCCTTCTGGACTATCCAGGACTTGGATCGGTCCTGGCGAGCGGCCTCCTGCTCGATCTCCCTGAGCATGGCCTCGGGGAAGTACAGGCTCTGCTTTCTCTTGTCGGATGTACCGGAACCACCTGAGCGTGCCACTGTATTGCCCCTTTGGAGGTTAATGTGGGTGAGTGTGGTCTAGCTGGACCCCCTTTGTCAAGACGCAGTTGTCGCGGACCGCGCTCTTGGGTTAGGTTGGCCCCATGGCGCGCGTTCCCAAATCCGACGGCCGTAACCCCCGCAAGCGCCCAGATGGTCGCTCCCTCAGGGCGCGCCGCCAGCGCAAGTCGCGGCGGGCGCAGGTGCTCGAGAGCGCCCTCACGGCCTTCGTGGAGAAGGGGTACCACGCGGCGAGCATAACCGACATCATCACTGGCGCGTCCATTGCGAGGGGGACATTCTACCTGTACTTCGAGTCCAAGCGGGCGGTCTTCGAGGAGCTGCTGGGGGGCTATCTCAAGCGCATCTCGGAGGTGGTGAGCCGGGTGTCGCTGGAGCCGGGTGCGCCATCTCCCGAGGCACAGCTCAGCGCCAACGTGAACAGGGTACTGGACGTGCTCTCGGCCAACCAGGGCCTCAACGAGCTCCTCCTTCGGCAGGCTGTGGGCCTGGACGCGGACTTCGATCACAAGCTGGACGAGTTCTATGGGAGGCTGCTCGACTACATTCAGGGCGCGCTGGATCTGGGTCAGAGGATGGGCATGGTGCGCGCAGATGACCTGGATACCCGGCTCCTGGCCACCTGTGTGCTGGGCAGCGTCAAGGAGCTTGTCAACCAGTATCTCGTGGGTGATCGGCCGGGCGAGGGGGAGGGCGAGCTGGACCGCGACATGGCCGTACGGGTGATAATCTCGTACAACCTCCGTGGAATACTGCAGTCTCCGGTGGCGTGATCAGGGCTCCAAAGCTTCGACGGGCTGGAGCTGGTCGCGCTCCAGCGCCGTCGGTGCCTGGGCCCACACCCGTCGGTGCCTGGGAGCTCGTGGTCACCCGGTCATGGGCTGTTGTGCAGGTGAAGGCCGTGGGGTATACAATGGTTTTCTCATGTGAATAAATTCTGCGGGCCTAGCCCATGGCTGCTCGCCTGGAGCCTTTGTGGTCAAGGGATCTTCGTGTAGGCGTCTTTTGGCGCTCTGTTTTCTGCTTGCGTCGTCTCGGGCTCTTGGGTTTTGGAGACGATCACCACGGCTTGGGCTTTTGGCCGGGCTGGTGTTGGGGCTTCTGCTGGGGCTGGTGGCAGCCCCCTGGGGCGCCGCTCGTGCGAGCTCCGCGGAGATATTTGGCGTCGGCTCCAGGGACGCAGGCATGGGGGACGCCACTGCTGCGCTGGCGTCTGGGCCCACGGCGGCCTTTTACAACCCGGCGGGAGTAGCCAACGGGAGTCGACCTCAGCTCCATTTCAGCTCCACCGCTTACCACGCCGCGCTCATGGTGCGGGGCCGAGCTCAGCGCATCGAGAACCCATACGAGTTTGCCCTGGGGCTCTCTGTGGCCGTCCCCTTCAAGGGGCGCCTCAGCAAGAGGATCTGGTTGGGGCTGCTGCTCACAGCGCACCCAGACATCCTGGCGCGGGTGATCTCGCGCCTGCCCACCGAGCCTTTCTACCCCTACTTCGACAACCGCACCCAGAGGCTGGTGCTAATCCCGGTGGTCTCCTTCAGGCTGCTCGACAGCGCCAGGCGTGGCCGGCTCACCCTGGGTGTGGGGGCGCACGTCTTCGCCGGGCTGGAGGGGGTAATCGTCGGTGAGGAGGGGGCCTCCCGCTCCCTCGAGGCGCGTGTCTCCGAGGGGCTCTCTGGCATCTTCAGGGTGGTGGCCGGGGTGCGCTACAAGTGGCGCTGGCTTAACCTGGGCTTCGTCTATCGGCAGGCCTTCGCCATGCCCTTCGTGACCGACTCCTTCAACTTCGTGGCCGGTGCCGACCTGAACCTGAACGTGGACGCGGAGGGCCTCTTTTCGCCCCACACCATGGTGCTCGGCTTTGGGGTGACGCCCTCCGAGAGGCTCTCTTTGGGTGTCGACGTGGCCTACGCCATGTGGAGCCTGTGGCGCGGACCCTACGTGCGGGTGTCGAGCGTGCTGCCTCTGGTGGGCGACCTGGTGGGGGATGTCCCCAAGATCGCCTTTCGGGACACGGTGGCGGTTCGGGTGGGGGTGCAGTATCGGCTTTCGCTTCCAGGGAAGCTGGTGATGCCCCTGCGTGCCGGCTTTGGCGTGGAGACATCCCCTGTGCCAGACCAGCCCGGCCGCACGAACATGCTCGATGGCCACAAGCTCATCTTCAGCCTTGGCGGGGGCCTGG
>JAJRWW010000108.1 GCA_024276595.1 Myxococcota bacterium | reverse complement strand
GAGCCGGGGGCAGAGCCCAGCACGGGACCCGAGCCCCTGGTTCCCTGGATCGAGCCCGTCCCCCTCAGCGGGCCATGCCCACAACCTGCCAGCGGCGATTGGCTCCTCTGCCCAGCACCAGCACCACGTGCTCGCGACCCAGGCGGGTGACCACGTACAGGTTGGGCGCCCCGGGACGGATCCCCCGCGGCAGGGTGCCCAGCCGGCTGCGCAGCCCAGATGCCGTGAGGAGCGCGGGCGCCCGAGCCATCCTCCTCGCGGGGTTCTCCAGGATGAGCGCCTGGAAGACCCGCTTTAGCCGGGCCGCGGTGCGCGCGACTATCTTGCCCGAGGCCCGAAAGGGCAGCCCGCTCACGGTGACCATCCGACCAGGGCGGCCCTGCATGAGCGCCACCAGCCAGGCCAGGGCCGGCCCCCGCGCTCGGCCGTCGAGGGTTGCTGCCAGCGCCCGGGCGGCCCCCCGAGCGACGGCTCCCCTGGCCGCCCGGGGCGTGCGCCTCAGGAGGCGGCCAACTCGTCCCCGCCGGGGCGTGGAGCCCGAGGCCCGGTCCGCGGGCCCTCCCTTGGGCCGCGCCAGGATGAAGGGGTTGGCTCCGAAGGTCCCGCACTGCCGGTGGTTGCGCCAGAACTCCCAGTGCATGTAGACCTTGCCGTTGTAAGAAAGGATCGCCCTGGGCGGAGGACCAAAGGGGCCAGCCGAGAACACCACGTCCAGGGCCGCGACGTCAAAGGGCAGGTAGCCCGACGGCTTGACAATCCCCGCCTTCACCACCCGCCCCTGCCGGTCGAGCACAATCTCCAGCTTTGTCCAGCGCTTGAAGTCGTTGAAGCCGTCGGTGGCCGGGAGCCTGTCCAGGTCGACCAGGAAGCCGTTTCCCCACCTGGGGTGGATCTTGCGGTGCATGCTGGCGATGTACCGCGCGAAGGGGTGGGCTCTGGTCTTCAGGGCGGTCTGGTTGCCCTCCTTCACCTCGGGGATGTAGTTGGCCAGGGCAGCCTTTATGCGCTTCCAGCGCCGGTTGGACCTCGACCCCTTGGAGCCCCTGCGGGCGTGGCGTCGCCTCCACTCCGCCGCCCACTGCTTGCCAAAGATCCTGTCCGCGTCCTGGGGGGTGAGCCGGAGCTTCAGGCGCCGCCGAGCGGGCGAGGTCGGGCGATGGGCCAGGGTGGGTGGGGCCACCCTGCGGGCAGGCGGAGGCTTGCGCAGACCATCGGGGGAGCGTGGCCTGAGGATGCGCTGATCCTGGTTGGGGCGCCTGTTTCGCATGGACAGCAACGAGCTGTTTCGTGGGGGTTGCGCCGGCTGAGGTCGCCTGGTGGCCACCTTCCTGGGCCTGGGCCTCCTCCCCTTGGCAACCGCGCCCTTGCGCTCCCTCACGGCCTTGCGAGGGATCCGGGCTGCGGTGCGGGAGTCCCGGGTCAAGGAGCCGATTCGCTTTTTCGACCTGGCGTCGAGCTGGGTCTTGTTGTAGTGGCGGTCCAGGTTGGTGTGCCGAGCCCGCGTCTGCCTCTTCACGTTTCGGCTCCTGGCCGCCAGGTACCTGGCGTCCGGGGGTGGAGGCTCCTGCTTCTTCCAGTCCTGGTCCACCATCTTCATGCGCAGGACCTTGGGAGGCCTGGGAAGCTTCTTGCGCCGCTTTTGCTTCTTCCTGGGCCTGGCCCTGGGCTTGACCCTGGGTCGAGGGGCTGGTGGTCGAAGCCGCGGACGAGCCCGCGGGCGGGGCTTCGGCAGCGAACGAACAGGGGGCGCAGGAGATCGGAGAGCCAGGAGGCTCCTGGGGCGCTGCCGCGCCACGGGTCGCGCCCGAGGCAACGGCCGAGCCGGTGCGGCGCGTGGGGGCACCTTCTGGGGCTCGGTCACAAGGGTCAGCTCCACCGACCGGGAGGGAGAGCGGTCCGTCTCCGGCGATCCGGCGAGCCACCGGCCGAGCAGCGGCCAGAGCAGGCCCAGGTGCAACAGCAGCGACAGCGCCACGGCCACGGCAATCACCCGCCAGCGAAGAGCTCTCACCCGGTTGGGCGCTGTGGCGCTGCGTACTTCCACGTCTCAAGTGTACGGGATCGCCCTGGCCTGCGCACGCAGCGAGCCCTTCTCCGAGACCATGATATAGCCACGGACCGTAGCGCACGCAACCGGAGGCGGGTGGCTACAGCTTCCGAAAGACCCCCACAACCACTCCCAGCAGGTCGAAGGTGGTGGCCCCGTCGTCCTCCACTACGATTGGATCCATGGCGGCGTTGGCGGGCTGCAGGCGCACCGCCCCCTGCTCAGGGTAGTAGCGCTTCACCGTGGCCTCCTCGTCCACCAGGGCCACGACGATCTCGCCCCGCTCGGCGGTGCGCTGCTGCCTCACGAAGACGATGTCGCCGCTCATGATGCCGTCCTCGATCATGGACTCCCCCTTGACGCGCAGGCCAAAGACAGTGCCCCCGGAGCCGAGGAGGTAGGGGTCCACCTTGATGGTCTCCTCCAGGTTCTCCACCGCCCAGATGGGCTCACCAGCCGCCACCCTGCCCAGCAGGGGCACCGACACCGGCGGGGCTGTCACCTCCTTAGGGCGGAGGGTCCGCGACTTGAGCCCCTCCCGCTCGATGTAACCCTTGCGCTCCAGCGCCTTGAGGTGATCGTTCACCCCGTTGGTGGATCGGATCCCCATGTGCTGCCCTATCTCGCGCATGGTGGGCGGATATCCCCGCCTCTCGATGGAGCGGGTGATGAAGTTGAGCACCTGTCGCTGCCGCCTGGTCAATGGCTCCACTTGTCCCTCCTCACTCGGAGGGATCCCTCTCCCTCCTGGCTCATTGGCTCCCTGTCACACACCCACCAGGTCGGCGGAGGCCAGCTCCCCTGCGGTCGGGGGTGGGCGAGAGCCCTAAACACAGGAGCAGTATACTGAACATGCGATGAGTGTCAAACAGTGGTCGCAGCCCCCAGACCCGCCCCAGCGGTTGACTCCTCCTTCCCTCCCGCAGATAATCCCGGCCACACACCTTGCGCTAGGAGACTGCAATGCGCTGCTTTCCAAGATGGATCCTGACTGGCATGCCGCTGCTTTGCGCCGCTGCCCTGGCGGCCACCTGCACCCCGCCCGACCCCTGGCAGTTCACCAGCACCATGGACATCCCGTCTCCCAAGGGGGAGCCGAAGATCGAAAAGGTCCAGGACCTGGGCTCGGTGCCGCTGGTGCTCAACAAGCCCCTCAAGCGAGGCGGCTCCGACGGCGTGGCGGTGGTGGGAGAGCTGCTGGTGATTCGCGGGAAGAACCTGGGCAAGCAGCCCCAGGTGATGTTTGGAACCAGGGCGATGTCGGTGCTGGCGCGCACCGCCGACGGCGGAATCGTGGTGCGGGCTCCGGCGGGGGCCACCCCTGGAAAGCTCTCCATCTCCGTGAGCCACGGCAGAGGCGCCTCGTCCTATCCGATGGAGCTGCGACGCTACGGCCTGGCCATCGTCCCCGGGCTGCCCGGGGTCCGGGTGCTGGAGGTGGGCGCCTCCCGGGTGGTGGTGCTTCCCAAGCCCCTCCTGGCCACGGCCCCGAGCTTCGTGGAGCTGGACAGACACGGCACCGTGGCCTTCGTCACAACAGGCGGCAAGGCTCCCCGGCTCCTGGTGATCGACCTCGCCGCGGCCGGAGGGCCCAGGGAGGTCACCCAGCGCGGGCTGGGCCAGTGGAAGGTGCTCGGCCTGGCGGTGGCATCCAGGGCCAAGAGGGCGGTGGTGGTGCACGAGAAGGCGATCCTGATCTTCGACCTGGAGGACCCGCGGGACCCCCTGAGGTTCAACCCTGCCAGGTTCCCCAAGGGGGTCCTGGAGGCAGAGGTGGTGGACGTCAAGCTCTCCCCCGACGGCCGGACCCTCGCGGTGCTGGTCAAGCGAAACAACTCCGTGGTGCTCTTCGATGTGTCGGACCCCAACCAGGTTCGCAACACCGCGTTCATCTCTCTTCTGCCCGGCGCCAAGGAGCCGCAGGTGAGGTCCATTGGATTCACTCGAGGAGACAGCTCCTCGCCAGGCCAGGTGCTCTGGGTGGCCACCGGCGACACCCCTCGGAGCCAGCTTGTGGGCAAGCACCCACCTCGGCTCCTCAAGTACGCGGTTACCTCTGCTCCCGACAGGACCGTGCTCCCGACCCTGAAGAGGCTTGCCGCCCTGGCCCTCCCTGGAAAGCGCACCCCCCTCGCAGTGCGCAGCTCCTGGGCTGTGGCTCAGGTGGCCTCCTCGGCTGCCCTGCGACGGGAGCCGAGCAAGATCACGATCTTCGCGTCCATGCTGCACCCGGACCTGTTCACCCTGGCCAGGCGCCGCCTGACCACACCGACGGGCCTTCAGCAGGGCGCGGAGCTGCTGCGCCACCTGGGCAAGTTCGGCACCATCCTGAGGCTCAACCACCGCGGCGAGGGAGCCTCCTTTCACAAGGACGCCGCTCTCTACTCCTCCATGCAGGTCACTGGCGACGGCAAGCTTCTCCTGGCCTCTGGCTGCAGGCCAGATGTCTCGGTGGACCCTCCCAAGGTGGAGATCCCCTGTGGCCTGCTGGTGAAGCCCATCGACTCCGGAGCGTCCAAGCTGTACGTGCTGGGGAGAATGCCCCTGGCCTCCTTCGCCCCCCCCTTCCGGCTGGGAGTCGTGCGCGTCCAGCCCTGAGCTGGGCGACAGGCCCAGGCCCCCTGCGCCACTCCCTGGAACCGCCCGCTTCCTTTCGAGCCTCGAGCCTTTGCCACTGCTCGTGGCCATGGCATACTCTCCACATGAGACGGCTGCTGCTGCTGACGCTGGCCCTCGGGGCGATGCTCACCCCCTCCCGATGGGCCACGGGGCAGACCACGCTCCCCTCCACCGGCTCCGACCCGGCCACAGCCCCACAGACAGTGCTACACGAGTACGTGCCCGATGGCGCGGACCTGAAGGAGCTGCTGGACCTCTCGGCCAGGACGGGCGCGGGCAAGCTGCCCTCTGGATTCAACCAGCAGGGCTCGGAGCTCCCAAAGCCAAGAGACGGCGTGTCCCCCCGACCCGCCGAGCCAACCATGAGCCGGAGGGGCTCCCAAAGGGACCGCCAGACCTCAATGGATCGGGAGACCACCCACGAGGGGACCCTTCATTACCACGTGGTCTTCAACCCGTCGGTGGTGCCCTTCAAGCGGGTCTCGGTCCTGGACGCTGCAAGCAGCTCTTTCGATCTATATGCCCGCGACCCGAGCTACCGGGAGATCCCCCTCCGAAAGATCACCAACGCCCCGGATCGTACCTATTTTTGGGGCTCGCTGCTGCTTAGAGCCCGCCGGGGAGAGCGGATTCCCATCCCCTCGGTGGCACCCGGCATGGTGGTTCACGGCTACGAGACGGTCCCCGCCGGGGTCGGGGTGCGCTTCTACCGGGACGGGACCGACAGCTTCGCCGCGTCCCTGTCCAGGACCCGCCGGCGGCGGGTGAGGGTGCGCTTGCTGGTGTCGGCCCCCACCCGCTACTTCAGCTACGGGATCCCTGCAGGCCTCACCCTGGCCGACGTGCCCTCGGCCAGGCGACCCTCTCTGCACCCCAAGGTGCGCCGCGTGGCAGCCCGGATGATCGCGCGCCTGGGCATCTCCGAGAGCGACCCGCTGAAGGTGGTCCTCGACAAGCTGGTGGCCCATTTTCGGGCCTTTGAGGAGGGGCCCCTCGCCATCTCCACGGGCAACACCTACGCCGACCTCACCATCAGCCAGCGCGGCGTCTGCCGTCACCGTTCCTACGCCTTCGTGATCACCGCCCTGGCCCTGGGCCTCCCGGCGCGCTACGTGACCAACGAGGCCCACGCCTTTGTGGAGGTGTGGATCCCTCGACTGGGCTGGATCCGACTGGACCTGGGCGGCGCAGCCAGCCAGATGAGGGTCACTGGCGCCAAGGGCCGTAGGATTCATCGTCCCCTGGAGGATCCCTTCCCGAAACCACTCAGCTACAGCCAGGGGTACACCAGGCTCAGCGGCGCGGTCACTGGTCTCTCCCCGGCCCAGCGCCGCGGCCCCTTGCCCCGCAGCGGCCACGGAGCCATCCGCAACGGCCAGGTCGGCGGCATCACATCCTCTGGCTCCAGGTCGGTGGCGCCCACCGCCAGGAAGATAAAGGCCGGCGTGGCGGTGCTTCTCTCGGTGGAGTCTGCCCGCACCACCGGCCTGCGTGGCGACCCCTTGACCGTGCTGGGCACCGTGTCCAACGCCAGCGGCGCTCCCTTGGCGGGTCGCCCGGTCGAGCTACTGCTGAGGCGACCCGGCAGCAAGAGCCTCGTGATCCTCGGTGAGACCATCTCGGGCCACCATGGGCGCTTCAAGCTGGTCACCACCATCCCCCTGGCAGCCCAGGTGGGCACATACCAGGTGGTGGCTTACTCCCCTGCCGACAGGAGACACCAGGCCGGCTGGAGCAACTAGATCCCTTGACGACGAGAATCTGTCGCAAACGCAAATGAGCCAAGCTTTGGATCAGGCGCACGAGGCGCCACGAACAAGCCGGCGCACCTGCGACGGCCGGCGACGAGTGTCGCCGGGCTGAGGGGAGGGGGCCCCACGGGCCACGGGTAGTGGCCTGCGGTCCTGTCAGGCGAGGGCCTTGAGGCCGTCGAAGTCGGTCACGATGACCTTGCGTCCGTCCATGGCGATGAGCCCCGACTTGCGGAACTGCGACAGGGTGAGGCTCACCGTCTCCCTGGTGGACCCGATGAGGTTCGCCATCTCCTGGTGGGTGATCTTGATGGCCACGAGGGTCCCGCGGGCGTCCTCCACCCCGTACTCCCTTCCCAGGCTGATGAGCAGGTCCGCCAGCTTGGAGTTGACATCCCGAAAGATCAGGCGGGCGACCTTGTTCTCCACCTCCTTCCGCCGCTGGTTGGACATGCGCATGAGCTCGATGGCCAGCGCCGGGTTGCGCTCGATGAACTTCTCGAAGAGCCCGCGCTCCACCTCCGTGATGAGCACGTTCTCCATGGCCTCGGCCATCTCCTCCCTGGGACCTCCGTCACCCAGGCACAGCTCGCCGAACACCTGGCCAGGCACACGATAGGCAAGGGTCAGCTCACGGCCGTCCCGGGTCACCTTCGAGATCTTGACCCGGCCACCGTTGAGGAAAAACACCGACTGCCCCGGGTCACCCGGAATGTAGATCACCTGCCGTCGCCTCACCTCGCGCATCTCGGCACCACCTACCAGGCCCTTGAGGGCATCTCCCCCATACCCCTCGAGGAGAGGGATTTTCTTTAGATACCACAGTAGTCGCCGTTCTTCTTGCACCAGTGCCTCCCGCGCTAGGAGCCAGGCGCTATTGTGAGGATAACCCGGCCCTCAATGAGTAACTGATATCATGAATCGCAACGATAAAGTAAGAGAAAGCACACATATCTTCGATTCCTGTTCAATTGCAATGCAATAAGCGTTACCTCTTTTGTCATCGTACATCATCTTTGCGCAACCCATCAAATCTTTGCGCCCCCAACGCCGCGGTGCTGGCCGCGGACCGTGGCGGTCTGCTCCTGTGGCCACCGCGCCCTGCGAGGAGTGCGAGCGCCTCCAGGAGACCTCGGGCCCCGCATGGCCATGGCGGTCAGCCGAGAGGGCCGCCGGTGGGCTTGGCCGATCTGCCCTTTCTGGGCGCTGCCTTGCTGGACGATGCCTTCTTGGGTGACCCCTTCTTGGGCGTGGCCTTTCTGGGCGCTGCCTT
>JAJRWW010000107.1 GCA_024276595.1 Myxococcota bacterium | reverse complement strand
TCGGAGGAGAACTTCTACGTCAGCTCCTCTCTGGTCAAGGAGGTGGCCATGTTCCATGGTGACATCACGGGCCTCGTGCCAGACGTGGTGGCGCAGGCTCTGGCGGAGCGCCTGGCCCGGGGAGAGGGCTGAGCCGAAGAGACCCACGGGAGCCGCGAGTACAACTTTCGACCAAAGCAGAGCCACGAGGAGCCCAAGTGAGCAGCGCTCAGATGCACCCCAACCGGCGCGGCAGCGCCATCCCAGCCTCGGCCACCTTGACCATTAGCGCCAGGGCACGAAGAATGACCGATGACGGCCTGGACGTCATAAACCTCGGGGTGGGCCAGCCCGACTTCCCCACCGCCCCGCATATCGTGGAGGCGGCAAAGAGAGCCCTGGATGGCGGGGCCCACGGCTACACCCCCACCGCGGGCACCCTGGCCCTCCGGGAGGCGGTGGCAGCAGAGCTCTCCGCCTCTGCGGGAAGCGACTACGACCCCTCCACGGTGTTTGTCGCCAACGGGGCCAAGCAGTGCCTACACAACCTGATGCAGGTGCTGGTGGACCCAGGAGACGAGGTCATCCTGCCCGCCCCCTACTGGGTCTCCTATGTCCCCATGGTCAACCTGGCGGGCGGAGAGGTCAAGGTCGTCCCCACGCACATTGCCGACGGGTTCAAGCTCACGCCCGAGAAGCTCCGGGAGACCCTCACGCCCAGGTCGCGAGTGCTGGTGCTAAACAGCCCATCCAATCCCACCGGGGCGGCCTACACCAAGGACGACCTCCGTGCGCTGGAAGATGTGGTCCTGGCGCACCCGCGCCTGGCGGTGCTCTCGGATGAGATCTACCGCAAGCTCACCTACGACGGGTTCGAGCACGTCTCCTTCGCCCGCCTCTCTCCCGAGGCGGCGAGCCGCACCTTGGTGGTGGACGGCCTCTCCAAGGCCTATGCCATGACCGGCTGGCGCATCGGCTACGCGGCCGGTCCCCCCGAGGTGATCGCGGCGGCCATCCGCTACCAGGATCACACCACATCCTGCGCCTCGGCAGCGAGCCAGGCCGCGGCCATCGCCGCCCTCACCGGTCCCCAGGACCCGGTTGCGACCATGCGGGCGGCCTTCACCAGGCGGAGGGCGGCGATGCTGGAGCGGTTCGACGCCATCGAGGGCGTCGCGGTCCACCCTCCACAGGGAGCCTTCTATGCCTTCTGTGACCTGCGCGGGCTTGGTCCGCTGGGGGAGGATGACGGCGCCTTCTGCGAGCGCCTCCTCGAGGAAGCTCTGGTGGCCGCCGTGCCAGGCTTCGCTTTTGGCGCCCCCGGGCACATGAGGATCAGCTTCGCCTGCTCCATGAGCCGCTTGCTGACCGCCATGGACCGGCTGGCCAGCTTCATCGCGGCGGCCACGTGAGCCGGGCCATGAGCCAGGCACGCGCCGTCTGGCAACGGCCACCGAACGACCCACAGGAAATGCAAATGCGAAGACGTCCCCCCATCTCCTCCCCAGGCGCCCGCTCCCCAGGCGCCCGCTCCCCAGGCGCCCGCTCCCCAGGCGCCCGGGCTATCCCAAGGCTCATGGCTGCGCGGGCGATTCCCCTTGCCCTGATCCTGCTGGCAGCACAGCTCTCCTGTGGGGACGACGACACCGGCACGACACCGCCGGTGAGCTTCTCCCGCACCGACGCTCTCATGGCCTGCGTGGCAGCCAACGCATGCGGCGTGCTCAACTACGGCTACGCCGGCTCATACTGCCTCAGCTCGGGATGGGACCGGAGCCTCAGCACGACCATGGCGCCCATCTGGGCCGACATCTACGAATGCGTCCTCCAGGCGGTCCCGGACTGTGCCCAGGTGGAGCTCTGCTTCGGCCAGGGCCAGCCCCTCCAGGGCTGCTCGGAGGTGACCGACGGCTACTGCGATGGAGACGTCCAGGTGAGCTGCGCCGTGGACACCTTCATCCGCCTGGACTGCGCCAGGGCGAACATGACCTGCGTGATGACAAACGTCACCACCAGCGATGTGGTGCCCAAGTGCGGCAAGGGAGCCTGCGTGGAGGGGCAGGACACCGGCGCATGTCAGGGCTCGCTGCTGTTGACCTGTGGCGGAGGAAACTGGGAGGTGAAAAGCTGCGGCCTGGAGGGCCTGACCTGCGGCGACGGTCCCACCGGAGCCAAGGAGTGTATTGGCCCGGGGGCCCCCTGCGCCGACGACACCGAGCCCACCTGCCAGGGAGATGTGCTCCGAGACTGTGTGGGACGCCACCTCCGAGAGCTGGACTGCACCACCCTCCCTGGCAGCCACGTCTGCTCCCCGACCGATGGAGCCTGCGTCCCGGCGAGCAGCGACTGCATCCCAGGAGACCCCGAGCAGTGCCAGGGACGAAGCATCCGGATCTGTGTCGATGGCGCCTGGATGACCCTGGACTGCGGCGAGCTGGGCTTCTCTAGCTGCCAGGTGGTCCCCGGGTCCAGCAGCGCCCACTGCGTCCCCTGAGGCCCCCGCACCTCCAGCTCTCCCCTGCGGACCCGAGGCAGCTCCAGGCTAGAAGCGCTGGCGCCGCGCCCCCCTGCCCGCTGGTCGCTCCTCTCGGGGGCGGGCCTGGTTCACCACCAGCGGCCTGCCGCCCACCTCCCGGTTGTTGAGCTCCTCGATGGCGCGGTTGGCCTGGCCATCATCGGTCATCTCCACGAACCCGAACCCCCTGGAGCGTCCACTCTCCCTGTTGGTGATGATCACCGCCGAGTCGACCGCGCCGTACTCCTCGAAGAGCGTGCGCAGCTCGCCATCGCTCATGCTAAACGGTGCGTTACCTACATATACCCTCATGTCGTCCCCAATCCTCGCCCGAGGCTACGTTCAATACAGCCGCGCAGGTGCTCGGGCCTTCACGCGCGACCT
>JAJRWW010000106.1 GCA_024276595.1 Myxococcota bacterium | reverse complement strand
GGAGGAGCTCCCATGGCCGACCTCGAACCCACCGTTGCCATCCTCGGCGCCACCGGGCGCGTTGGTCGGGAGATGCTCGCCATCCTGGAGGAGCGGGGCTTTCCTTGCGGCCGCCTGCGGGCGCTGGCCTCTGGTCGCTCGGCCGGCCAGAGCCTCACCTTTCGCGCAACCCAGGTGACCGTGGAGGACGTGGAGGGCGCGGACCTGTCGGGCATCCAGATAGCGCTCTTTTCTGCCGGGGGCTCGGTCTCCCGGCGCTGGGCGCCGCGCTTCGTGGAGGCCGGGGCGCTGGTGGTGGACAACTCCTCTGCCTGGCGGATGGACCCCCAGGTGCCGCTAGTGGTGCCAGAGGTGAACCCGGACGCGCTACTCCTGGGCCGCAAGGGCCCCGGTGGGCTGCTTGCCCCCCCGGGGATAGTGGCCAACCCGAACTGCAGCACCATCCAGCTCGTGGTGGTCCTGGCGGCGCTCGCGCGCTGGGGGCTAAGGCGGGTGATCGTGTCCACCTACCAGTCGGTCTCCGGGGCCGGTGAGAGGGGTGTGCGGGAGTATCGGGCCCAGCGGGATGGCCTCTCCAGCTCATCGGATGTCATGGGGAGGGTGGTGCACGAGAACGTCGTCCCATGGATCGGTCCGCTGGGGGACCAGGGCTATACCGAGGAGGAGATGAAGATGGTGCGGGAGTCGCGGAAGATCCTGGGGCTGCCCGGGCTGCGGCTCTGCTGTACTGCGGTGAGGGTGCCGGTGGTCTCTGCCCATTGCGAGTCGGTCAACGTACAGCTCGCGCGGGACGCATCCCAGCAGGATCTGCGCTCCTGCCTGGGCTCGCTTCAGGGCGTTCGGCTCCTCGACGATCCCCACCGGCGTGTCTTTCCGACCCCCAGGGACGCGGCAGGGGGAGATGACATCCTGGTGGGGAGGCTTAGGCCGGATCCCAGCGCCCCCAACACCTGGAACATGTGGGTCGTGGCCGACAACGTGCGCAAGGGCGCCGCGCTCAACGCCGTGCAGATCGCCGAGCTGCTCCTGTCGGGAGAGTAGGAGGGCAGCGTTGGGGAGCGAGCGCAATATCCTAAAGTTGCAGGCGGCGCCGCTGGCTCGCTTGGCGCCGTGGTTGGCATCGCTGGCGCTGCTTGCGTCGCCACTTCTGCTGGGGGCCCCCTTGGTTGGCTGCAAGAGGATCCGTGAGCGCCAGGCCATTCGCAGGTACGCCAGGGGCGCGGCCCAGGCGGAGCAGAAGCTGCTCTCCCTGCGCGCCGCAGAGGCAGGGGCAGGCCCAGAGGTGGCCAGAGGTGAGCCGGCCCGGGTGCGCCGCTACTTCAGGGAGAAGCTCCTGCCCGCCTTCAAGGCATACCGGGACGCGCTGGCGCGGGTGGTACCTGGCACGGCCAGGTTGCGCAGGATACACGCTCGCTACCTGCGAGCGATCAATCGGGCTTACGAGGCCCACGCGAGCTTTGCTGACCAGGTGACCAGCGTCCGGCTCGGACCCGCCTGGGAGCAGCTTCGGTCCGAGCGCAGACGCATGGCCGAGGCCCGGTCGCGCTACCAAGCTGACCTGGCTGCGTACTACAGGGAGAACGACGTGAAGCTGGCCAACCAGCCCTGAGCGGTCGCATGGCCAGCCGTGGCGAGCCAAGGTGTCGGGGTGGAGCAAGCAGGCAGAGGTGCAGGCAAAAAAATGCCGCCCAAAAGACGATTGTGAGACCACCTGGCCAGGCTTGCACGAGGATTCAGCTACTTACGAGCTGGATTCCAAGCGCCCAAGCTCGGATTCGAATACGCGCTTACCCGGTGATTTCGGCTGGTTGTCGCCCAGGAGAGATCCGCTCCCAGGGCCTCTCGGATTCCCTGCGTGGATCTCTCCCAGGGGAAGGTGTGATACTTGCCTACATGCTCTCGGGTCGCTCCCCACCCGGGGAGTTTTTTGGTTGGATTTCGACACCTTTTTCAACCGACCCAAGGGGCCCGAAATGGAGCATTTGTGCCGCGCCGCGTCATGGGCTCTGGCGCTGACCTTCTCCGGGGTGCTTTTGGGCTTGCCAGCCCCGGCGCTGGACGTTGCATTTGTCAAACGACTTGGACATACTGTCTTGCGGGTGGCCACCGACCGCTGGTCTGAGGTCGCCCAAGGGCCGATGAGGCCCGCGAGAGAGCGCAGCAGATGTGGCGCTCGCAGGCTCGTGGGTGTCCTCGCGGCTCTCCCTTGGTTGTCCCTCCTGCGACCCTCGAGGGGCCTCATGCAAATCGTCGCGGTGCTGCGAGGCCCCTCGAGGGAACCGGGTTCCCGCCCGTCTAGGCTTCACCCGGGGCATGGAATATAACCACCAGGTTATTTCGTTGTCTCGCTGAGATCGGCTACTATTACAGGAGCATGATGCGTCTGGTTCCAGCTCTGTTGGCTCCCGTTCTCGTCCTGACTCTGGTTCCTGGCCAGGGGAGCGCGGACATCTACGTGTACAAGGACAGAAACGGGCTCACCCACTACACCAACATCAAGCCTCGTCGGGGCAAGTACAGGAGGCTGTATCGGACCGGGCCCGGCAAGGCCTCGCGAAGGCGCTGCAAGGGCTGCGACGTTGTGCCTGCGAGGGACACCTCCCCCGCTCGCTTTACGCGGTATGACAAGTTCATCTACGGCGCGGCGCGGCTATACAAGATCCCCGTGGCCCTCATTCGAGCGGTCATCGAGAGCGAGTCCGGCTACGACCCGCGAGTGGTCTCCTCCACCGGAGCAAAGGGCCTGATGCAGCTCATGCCCATGACAGCGCGGAAGATGGGCGTGACGGACGTGTTCGATCCCAGGGAGAACATCTACGGCGGCACTCGCTACCTGAGGGTGCTGGCAAACACCTTCAATGGGAACCTGGTACTTACCGTGGCGGGCTACCACGCTGGACCTGGCGCCGTGGCCCGCTACAAGGGCGTGCCTCCTTACCTGACCACCCACAAGTACGTTCGGGTGGTGATCCGAAGGTACTACAAGTACCAAAAAAGGGAGGCCGCTCGGCGCAGAGCTCGCAGCGGCGCGGGCTCTGGCGCGGCGCCCACGGTGGTGCCCCCGTCTCGGGACGTGGGGGAGTAGCCTGGCCATGGCACGAGTAGTGCTGGCCATCACCGGCGCGTCGGGAACGCGCTACGGGCGCCGGCTGCTTCAGGTGCTCAGCTCGCTGCCGGTGACGGTGGACCTGGTGGTCTCTGCCGGGGCGCGCCTCGTCCTCTCGTCCGAGGAGGGAATCGACCCGGGAAGCCCCGCGGACCCGGGGCGGCTGGTGGCCGATCTGGGAGGGCTTGGCGAGGGTGCGATCACCGTGCACGACCCGGCCGACGTCTCCTCGCCCATCGCCTCCGGCTCGCCCCTCGTGGACGCCATGGTGATCCTGCCCTGCTCCATGGCAACCCTCGGCGCCGTTGCGAGCGGCGCCGGTCACAACCTGGTTCACAGGGCAGCGGACGTGACCATGAAGGAGGGGAGGCCGCTGTTGGTCTGCCCCAGGGAGGCTCCCCTCTCACCGATTCACCTTCGCAACATGCTGCGGCTGAGTGAGGCGGGGGTCTGTGTCCTGCCCTGCGCGCCTCCCTTCAGCCACCGCCCGACGACCCTGGATGGGCTGGTGGATGGGCTGGTCATGCGCGTGTGCGACAGGCTGGGATTTCGCACGGAGCTGGTCCCCCGCTGGGATGGCTGAGGCTCTCTGCCCCTGCGGCGTCCCCCTCTCGGCGGCCTGGAGGCAGGCCTGGGTGAGCGCTGGGAGCCGAAGGTGCTGTTGACAGCAGGGGCGCCGACTTGGTAAAAAAGCGAAAATTCAACGGTTTTTTTGGCCACTGGCGGCACGGAGATGGCTCAGCCTCGATCAGATATCGCCCCCAAGGGCTCTCCCTGGTGGCTTCGCCTGGTGGACTCGTTTTGGGTCCAGCTACTGGGGCCCATCCTGAAGGGCCTGGAGACCTTCGGGCATATGCTGGTGCTATTGAGCCAGGCCACCTACTGGCTCTTTCGGCGCCCCTTCCGGTGGCGGGAGCACCTGGCCGCCCTGGACTTCATCGGCGTGGGGTCGCTTTCGATAATCGTGCTGGTGGGCCTGTTTACCGGGGCCGCCTTCAGCCTACAGGTGACAGACACGTTCCGAACCTTCGGCATGGAGTCATACATCGGCGCCATGGTCACCCTTGCGCTGGTGCGGGAGCTGGCGCCGGTCCTGACCGCGCTCATGGTCACGGCCAGGGCGGGCTCGGCCATGGCCACGGAGCTGGGCTCCATGCGCATCACCGAGCAGATCGACGCCCTGCGCACCATGGCCGTGAGCCCGGTGCAGTACCTGGTGACACCTCGCATCCTGGCCAGCGTGCTCATGATGCCTCTGCTCACCATGGTCTTCACCTTCGCCGGGATGCTCGGCGCTTACTTCGTGGCCGTGATTCTCCTGGAGGTGGACCACGGCCTGTTCGTCGCCGAAACAGAGTGGATGGTGGACGCCTACGACATCAAGATTGGCCTCATCAAGGCGGCCATCTTCGGTCTGGTGCTCTCCTCCATTGGCTGCCAGCAGGGCTTCTTCGCCGAGGGCGGGGCCAAGGGAGTGGGCAGGGCCACGACCCGCGCGGTGGTCTATAGCTGTGTGACGATTCTGATGCTAGACTACTTCGTAGGGGATATACTGTTGATTATTTATGAATCGCCGACATGAGCGAAATAGATCCGACCCTGCGCGACGAGCAGTATCAGCTCCGCGTGCGCGACCTGCACAAGAGCTTTGGCAGCCACCACGTGCTGCGAGGGGTGGATCTGGACATCGAGCGCCACAAGATCAACATCATCATCGGGGGCTCGGGACAGGGCAAGTCCGTGCTCTGCAAGCACCTGATGGGGCTGCTCAAGCCGGACAGGGGCGCCATCTATGTTGACGGGGAGGACATCGTCCCCCTGGACGAGGTGGCCATGAACAGGGTGCGTCGCAAGTTCGGGATGCTCTTTCAGCACGCCGCCCTCTTCGACTCCATGACCGTGGAGGAGAACGTGGCCTTCCCCCTGAGGGAGCACACCCGGCTCTCCCGAAAGAAGATCCGGGAGCTGGTCACCGACAAGCTGGAGCTGCTGGGGCTGCGAAACGCCGAGCAGAAGATGACCTCGGAGCTCTCGGGGGGCATGGCCAAGCGAGTCGGTCTGGCGCGGGCCATCGTCCTGGAGCCGGAGATCCTCATCTACGACGAGCCCACCACAGGGCTGGATCCCATCGCCACCAAGAACGTGGACAACATGATCGCCGAGACGGCCAGGCGCCTAGGGGTGACATCCATCGTCATAAGTCATGACATGGCCTCCACCTTCCGCATAGCCGATCACATCTTCATGCTTCAGGGGGGCCGGATCGTTGCCAGTGGGACCCCTGGTGAGATCCTGCGCTCGGACAACCCGGACCTGCGCCTCTTCGTGGAGACCTCCGGCGCGGTCAAGTTCACCCAGGGGCGGGCTCGAGGAGGCCTGGGATGAGGAGCCTGGGCACGGCGGTCAAGGTGGGCCTCTTCGTGGCGATAATCCTGGCGGCCAGCTACGTGATGTTCAAGCGGGTGCACGAGGGGTACTCCGGCGGCAAGGGCATCACGGTGTATGCCCATTTCAAGGATGGCGCCGGCCTAGTGGCCAAGAGCCAGGTGGTTATTGCCGGTCTCCCGGCGGGGAAGATCTCCGGGCGGCGGATCGAGAGCAACCGGGCGCGCATCGACATCTTCGTGGACAAAAAGCACAAGCTGTACTCCAACGCGGTGCTTTACAAAAAAGCCCTCTCCATGATGGGCCAGTACTACCTGGAGATCGATCCGGGCACCCCCTACTCCCCCAACCCGAAGGACCCGCGCGGCCCGCCAGTGAAGAACAGACGCCTCGGCAACGGCGACCGCATCATGCACGTGGTGGAGGCGGTGGGTGTCAACGACATCCTTCCGCAGATCAAGACCCTCGTGTCCACGGTCAACGACCTGGTCGGCAAGGACATGCGGGCGATAATGCAGGCCCTCAAGCGAGACATCTCGGACCTCCTGGGCGAGGTGAAGAAGCTCGCTGCCGGGCCCCTGGCGGACACGGTCAAGAACGCCAACAGGATGATCTCCGACATTGGCGGCTCCGTCAAAAGGCTCACGGACCAGCTCAACCGGATCGCCTCGGACGTGCGCCCGCTCACCCGGGGCGCCGGCAAGCAGGTGCTCGCCATCTTGAAGGACGTGAAGGTGATGACCGGGCGCCTGCGGCAGGCGGTGGATCCCAAGGATCCCAAGCAGAAAGGCATAGTGGCTCGAATCGAGCGGATCGCCGCCAAGCTGGAGCGCTCGGTGGATCGGGTGGCCGACAAGGTCGAGGGCGCCGCCGAGGACGTGGGTGGGATCACCAAGAACGTCAAGAAGATCACCGGCGACATCGCCTCCGGAAAGGGTACCGTGGGGACGTTCATCACCGACGAGTCCCTGGCCGCGAGCATCAAGGAGACGGTTCAGGAGGCCGGGACCTTCGTGCAGGGGCTCACGGGCCTGCAGACCATAGTGGGTCTGCGTTCCGAGTACAACGTGCTGGCCAACTCCCTCAAGACGTACGTGACCGTGCGCCTCCAGCCCTCGGCAGACAAGTACTACCTCATAGAGCTGATAGACGATCCCAGGGGGAACCGCACGGTGACCCAGACGGTCACCAGGACCGACAACCCCAACGAGCCACCCTTGGAGCGGAAGGAGGAGGTCAAGGTCACCGACGCCTTCAGGTTCAGCTTCATGTTCGCCAAGCGTGTGGGCTTTGCAACCTTTCGCATGGGCATCAAGGAGAACACCGGAGGGCTCGGGCTGGACCTGGAGTTCTTCAACAAGCGACTTGTCTTTCAGACGGACGTGTTCGACTTCCAGGCCAACCTGTTTCCGCGGCTGAAGGTGAGCGCCTCCTGGATGTTTTACAAGAGGCTTTACATCATTGCCGGCGCCGACGACCTGCTGAACTCGCGTGCGCGCACGGGAGCCGGCGGTGGGCGCGACTACTTCATCGGCGCCATGCTCATGTTCAACGATCAGGACCTCAAGTCCCTGCTGCTGTTCGCCGGCTCGGCCATCTCAGGTGTGGCCAAGTAGAGGGCGGGCCGAGGAGCGACGAGGTCACACCGCAAAGAGCGACAGACCATGCAGATCCATCGATCCTTCCTTGTTGGCTTGGCCCTGTTGGCCGCTTCACCTCTTCTTTTCTTCGGCTGCCTGGAGGAGCTGCCATCAGACTCCACCACGCCGCCCCCCATGCGCACCTCCGACGACGCTTCTGGCGCGGGGAGGCGCGGGCCCACATCCGGAGCGCGCGGTCAGGCGGGTGTCCCCGGTGGCCTGGGCATGCGCGGCGGCGGCCAGGGGGCTCCCCACGCGGGCGCCTCTGGCGTGAAGATGAGCTCCGCGGTGGGAAAGCCCCCGTGGAGGGGCGGCCCGCGGGCCAGGGTGGTCATCGAGGAGTTCACAGACTTTGAGTGCCCCTTCTGCAGGCGCGGCTGGAAGGTGATGCAGCAGGTCCTCCGGCATTATGGCGCCAGAGTGCGCCTGGTGTTTCGTCACATGCCCATTACCAAGATCCATCCCCAGGCCATGCAGGCGGCGGAGGCGGCGGTTTGCGCGCAACGCCAGGGCAAGTTCTGGGCCATGCAGGACATGATCTTTGCCAACAACAGGAGCCTCTCCAGGGCGCAGCTCATCGGATACGCCCGGCGCATCGGCCTGGACGTGGCCAGGTTCAAAAGGGAGCTCGACGGCGGCCTCTGCCGGGGCCCGGTGCTCCGGGACATGCGCCTTGCCAAAAAGCGCGTGGTGACCGCCACTCCGGCGTTCTTTATCAACGGCACCAAGGTTGAGGGTGCTTATCCCTTCTCCCACTTCAAGAGGATAATCGACGCGGAGCTTGGTGACTGATGCGGCCCTGGACGGCCCTGGCCATGGTGGTCGCCCTCCCGGGGCTCTCCTGCGACCATGGCGCCGCTCCTCGGGCAGATCCCGGCCGAGCCTCTCGGCCCGGCTCCGATGCCATGAAGGTCGCCGTTGCCCCGGCTGCTCGCAGGAGGGCCTCCCCCGGGAGAGCCGCGCCCCCACCTGCTCGTCGGGCGCATGTGCAAGATCCCTTTGCCGTGGATCCGAAGCTGGATCTGAAGCTGCGCTGGGACTCACACAGGAGGCGGCGCTGGCTCCACGTGAGCTACCTGGGCAGCGCCGGGGATCGTGTCCCGGCGCTCTTTCGGCGTGCACGGGGCAGGGGGAGGCTGCCCGCGGTGATCCTGGGGCACGGCCACGGCGGGGACGCCCGGTCCATGGTGAAGTTCTTTGGTGAGCCGTTCAAGGGCCGGCGAGTGCACCTGCTGGCGGTGAACCACCCCTTCCACGGGCACTCCCGCCAGGTGCGGGGCCAGGACATCTGCGCCCCCAGCGCGCCCCTGCTGGTCAGGCGCTTCACCAGAGCGGTCCGGGATCTGCGGCACGCGGTGCGTCTGCTCCAGCGGATGCCCGGGGTCGATCCCAGGAGGATCGGCTACCTGGGCTTCAGCCTGGGGGCGGTGCTCGGGGGGCTGCTCATCGCCCACGAGCCACGTGTCCGGGCTGCCGTGCTGGTCTCTCCGGCCGGGGACTGGCCCACCCTGGCCAGGTCGTCGAGCTACTGGAAGCTGGGCTGGAACACCAGGCTCTTGCCCCGCTGGCTTGCGGATCCCGCCGTGGGGAGGCTGCTGGCGACGGTGGACCCTGCCCGGGTGATCGCCCGCTTCGCGCCGCGCCCGCTGCTGCTGGTGGTGGGGTCACACGACAGGGTCATTCACCCGAGCTCAGGCCGAAGCCTGGCCCGTGCGGCGGGCCGTGGGAGCGTCCTGCTCCAGCACAGGGGGGGACACGGCCCTGGCCGCAGGATCCGACGCCGCGCGGCGCGGTGGCTCGTCCGGCGCCTGGAGGGGCGTCCGTGAGCCGGTGCTGACCTCACTTGGTCGTGACCGGGCCTGAGACCGATGTGAAGCCCCACCGGAAGTTGTCGATGATCACCCGGCTGTCGTAGATGGAGTCGGACTCGTCGTGGATGTCGAAGATGATCCGGATCCTCTCTCCTGGCAGGACGTTGGCGGTGGTGGTGAGCCAGGCGGTGGAGCTGCCAACGGTGTCCGGGCAGTTGTAGGTGGGCTGCACGCATCCAGCCAGGTTGCCCCAGCAGTTGTTTGGGTTGTTGTCGTAGTCCTCGTAGCCCGTGCCAGGCAGGTTCGGCCCCAGGCGATAGGACCAGGCGGTGGGGTCGTTGGTGTTGTCGAAGAAGGCCGCGTTGACCGAGATCTTGTTGCCATTGCCGTCGAAGGAGATGTTGCGGCAGTAGGAGCCTCCCGCGGCGCCGCCCGGGTGGGGAGGCACGGTGCCCTGGCAGGTGTAGGCCGCGTAGTCCGGGTGCATGGACTGGATCACCGCGTAGAACTCGTCGTTGAAGTTGGTGCACACGTACTCGGGGTACTCGGCAGAGAAGAACACGAAGTCGAAGCTCAGGGAGTGCACGTTGGTGGGCACGTCCAGCACCAGGTGGTACTGCACCTGGTCCCAGATGGAGAAGGGGTCGCTCGCGCCCTGCACAGGGTCGCTCTGCAGGCCGTTCGAGTTGTTGACACCGCTCTCCACGAAGGGGAAGCCAGCACCCAGGCCGTCGTAGGCGTCCACGTCCCCAGAGGAGAGCACCAGGAACTCCGAGCCGGCCAGCGGCCCGATGGCCGAGTTGCCCAGGAGGCTGCGGCAGCCGTGGCCGTCCGGGTCAGAGCTGGGCTCCACCTGGCTCAGGGCGGACACCAGCCACCAGTCGCAGATGTCCAGGGCAGCCGGATACTCGGCCTCGGCGGCGCAGGAGCCACAGGGAGTGGGCGCCTCGTCCACGAGGCCATCGCAGTCGTTGTCCTTGCCGTCGGTGGGATCCTCCAGGTGGAAGGGCGAGCGGTCCGGGTCCCAGTCGTCGCAGTCGCGGTTGGCAACCACCGGGTCGCAGGGCAGCGCCCCGTCCCCGTCGTTGTCCGGCTCCGCTCCGTCCACGAACCCGTTGCAGTTGTCATCAAAGCCGTTGCCACAGATCTCCTGGGCGGCCGGATGGATGGAGGCCGGGGGTTGGCCGTTGCATGCGGGCTCGGTGCCAGAGTCGCAGCAGTCGCCGTTGGCCTCGGTGAAGCCGTCCCCGTCGTTGTCCTGGACGTCGTCGCACCAGGTGGCTACGCAGTCGGGGTCGGCGCAGTTGGCCAGCCCATCTCCGTCCTCGTCTCCTGGGTAGTTGGATGAGCAGTTCTCGGGCTCTCGCTGGCACTGGGGGCTGCAGCCGTCCAGGGGCAGGTTGTTGCCGTCGTCACACTGCTCCCCCGCGTCCATGTTGCCGTCGCCGCAGGTGTCCGGGCCGCAGTAGACCGGGTCGCAGCCCGGGCTGCTCGCCGGTGGCGCAGGGTCGCAGGTCTCACCCGGGTCGATGGTCCCGTTGCCGCAGGTGGTGCAGCAGCGGAAGCCCACGTTCGGGGCAAAGACGTCCTCCACGAAGCCGCTGCTGGAGAACTCGCAGGCCAGCCCCCCGGAGTAGTCGGCGAAGCTGCCGCCCCGGAGGGTGTAGATGGCCTCGCCAGAGGATGTGTAGCCCATCACATCGCTGGTCCACTCCCTCAGGTTGCCGCTCATGTCCTCGGCGGCGGACGGGGATGTGCAGGCTGCCTGGGTGCCCGTGGCCTCCACGTCGTCCACGGCGGGATCCTGGTCGTGTCCGTTGCAGGCGGAGCCGTCGTAGGTGGCACCGTAGGGGTAGCCGGATGCGCTACCATTACAGCCCTCGTGCCACTCCAGGTCGCCGCAGAGGCGCATTCCGGCGCGGGCGCAGGCGTTTGCAGCCTGCTCGTAGGTGACGTTGGCCCAGGGGATGACGTTGTAGCGGCTGCACGCCCGTACGTCAGAGCCGGTGCCAGCGCCAGAGGCGCTGGCGCTGGGCCGAGATGCCTCGTACTGGTAGACGTAGGTGACCACGCCGCCCACGGTGACGGTGACCAGGTCGTCCACCACGAAGGGCTGCACCGCGGGGGGGTCGTTTGCCGGGTTGTTGGTCGACTGGTTTTCGTCGGTGAGGCCGTCGCAGTCGTTGTCCACGCCGTCACACACCTCGTCGGTGGGAGACGGCCAGGTGGACGGCGCAGGCAGATCGCACAGGGTGGTGGTGGGGTCGATGGTGTCGCAGACGACCGTGCCCGTGACCCGGCAGGAGCCCTGGAGGCCGTTGTCGCACAGGTCGCCCACGCCGAAGTTGTCGTCGGGGGTGCCGTCGCAGTCGCCGTCCAGGCCGTCGCAGAGGGTCTCGTAGCCCAGGAGCTGGTTCGGGTTGGTGGGGTCGGTCTCCACCGAGCTCGGGTACTGGCAGTACCAGCCGTGGGGGAAGCCGCCCGGGCCGTCGGGGTCCTCGCAGAGGGCTCCCACGCCGTCGCATGGGGAGCCGGGCTGCCCCTGGGAGCAGAAGCCAGCGGGAGGGGTGAGCCCCTCGTCCACGTTGCCGTCGCAGTCGTTGTCCACGCCGTCGCAGTACTCACTGGTGGGGGGGCTCACCGGGCAGGTGTACTCGCACCCCGTGGCCCCTGTGGTGTTGAGGTCGCCGTCCAGGTCCGAGAAGCCGGTCAGGCACGCAAAGTGGCAGGACCCGGCCACGCAGGCGTCCGGGTAGGCGTTTGCGGGGACGCTGGCCCAGCAGCTCACCTGACAGGCCCCGCAGTTGTTCAGGTCCGTGGTGACGTCGAAGTCCTCATCGACGCTCCCGTCGCAGTCGTTGTCCTGGCCGTCACAGAGCTCGGTTTGAGGGACCACCTCGCCAGCGCAGGAGCCCCACGCACCGCCTGAGCAGGTGGCCGTGCCGCCGTGGCACAGGCCCACCCCCTCGGTGCCGCCAGGGCCGGTGTAGCAGGCCTGGGAGAGGGGAGCTCCGGAGGCGTCCTCGTCGGTTGCGCCGTCGCAGTCGTTGTCCAGGTTGTCGCAGGTCTCCGGTCCAGAGGCGGTGCAGGCGTACTCACACCCGTCTCCGCCGCTCCCCAGGCTCACGTCGCCGTTGAGGTCGTGGTAGTTGGTGTTGCAGGTGAACTGGCAGACCCCCAGGGAGCAGCCAGAGGCTGTGGAGTTGGCTCCCTGGTGGGCGCTGCACAGGTACCCGCAGGAGCCGCAGTTGCTCGGGTCGTTCTGCTTGTCGAAGCCGTCGTCCACGACCCCGTCGCAGTCGTTGTCCTGGTCGTCGCACACCTCGGCACCGGTCGGGGTGCAGGCGTACTCGCAGCCGTTGCCGGCGTCCCCCAGGGCGAGATCCCCGTCGATGTCGTAGCGTCCCGCCTGACAGGCGAACTGGCAGGCGCTGGAGCTGCAACCAGTGGTGGTGGCGCCGGCGGGCGTGTGGGCCGCGCATGAGTATCCGCAGGAGCCGCAGTTGGCCGGGTCGCTCGTCAGGTCGAAGCCCTCGTCGGTCTGTCCGTCGCAGTCGTTGTCGAGCCCATCCCCACAGGCCTCCACACCGCCGTTGGTCAAGGCACAGGTGTACTCGCAGCCGTCGCCTCCGTCGCCCAGAGCCACGTCTCCATTGATGTCGTAGCTCCCCGCCTGGCAGGCGAACTTGCACACGCCGGCGCTGCACTCCGTGGCGTAGGAGCTGGCGCCAGCGTGAGCGACACATGAGTATCCGCAGGAGCCGCAGTTGATGATGTCGATCTGGATGTCGAAGTCCTCGTCGCTGCTGCCGTCGCAGTCGTTGTCCTGACCGTCGCAGACATCGATCTGGGGCGTGATCTCTCCGGCGCAGGCTCCCCACGCTCCAGCGGTGCAGCTCTGGGAGCCGGCCACGCATAGGCCAACGCCCCTCGTGCCGGAGGGCCCTGTGTAGCAGGCCTGGGAGAGGGGGCCGCCCCCGGCGTCCTCATCGGTGACGCCGTCGCAGTCGTTGTCCTGGTTGTCGCAGGTCTCCACCTGGGGCGTGACCTCCCCGGCGCAGGCTCCCCAGGTGCCCCCGGAGCAGGTCTGGGTGCCGCCGTGGCAGGGACCCACCCCCTCGGTGCCGGAGGGCCCTGTGTAGCAGGCCTGGGAGAGGGGGCCGCCCCCG
>JAJRWW010000105.1 GCA_024276595.1 Myxococcota bacterium | reverse complement strand
TCTTCTCCCTGGCTGTGCTGGCCATCTCTTTGGTGGGGCATCGCGCAGTGGGTCGCTCCAACCTGCGACGCGCCATCGTCTTCGGCCGCGCCGGGCTGGGTGGGAAGATGCTGGCCCTCTCATCCAGGGTTGGCGTCTTGCCCAGGCCCAAGGAGCTGACCCCCATCGCGCCGAAGGAGCGGGGTCGTGGTCCGTCGATGGCTCACCCGGACCTGCGGGGAGCCGACGTGGTGCTCATTACCGTGGATGCCCTGCGCGCCGACCGCCTGGGGCTTTTTGGCTACAGGCGCCTGGTGGGGGGGAGCCGCCGCAGCATTACTCCAAACATGGATCGTATCTTCGGTCGGTTCACCCGCTTCTCCAGGGCATACTGCTCCACGCCACGTACATCCTACTCCTTGGTGTCGCTGCTCACCGGTCAGCCCATCTACACCCTGGCCAGGCTCGGCGAGCGGCGTCAGTGGCCCACCATGGCGGATGTCCTGGGGGCCTCGCTCCGGTATCGCACCGCCGGCTTCTACCCGCTGTCGGTGTTCACCATCGACTCCCAGCGCTTTCAGCGCTACCGGAGCCAGCACCTGGGCTTCTCCTACTTCAAGTTCGAGGACGAGGACCTCCCCGCCAACAGGCGCACGGATCAGGTGATCCGTTTCCTCGACGAGCATGTGGCCTCCGGTCGCAAGGAGGCCCTCTTCATCTGGGCGCATTACTTCGACCCCCACGAGCCATACCGGGCGCGCCCCGGGTTTGCCGGCTTCGGGAACCTTGCGGCAGATCGATACGACGCGGAGATAGCCTTTGTGGACTCGGAGATTGGCCGCCTGGTGAGAGCTGTCGCCTCCCGCCGCCAGCGGGTACTTTTTGTGCTCACGGCCGATCACGGGGAGGAGTTTGGGGAGCACGGCGGGGCCAACCATGGCACGTCGGTGTTTGACGAGCAGGTGCGGGTGCCGCTGCTCTTGGCGGGGCCGAGCGTGCCCGACCGCCAGGTGGATCTGCCGGTGTCCCTCACGCAGGTGGCCGCCACGATCCTGCGCCTGGTGGGGATCCGGGTCCCTGTGTCCATGGACGCCAGAGCAGACCTGACCGGCCTCATGACCGCAGTCCCCGGACGCGCGCCCGGGAACGCAGCGGGCGCCATGACCGAGGTCTCCCACCTGCGCATGTATGCTCACGGCCACCACAAGCTGGTGCAGTCCACCAGCCACGGCTACGCGGTGCTGTACGACTTGAAGGCCGATCCCGGTGAGCGCAGGCCCCTTGGTGTGGACAGGAGTGGACCGCAAAAAAGAAGGGCCCGGGAGCTGCTGGGGATGCTGCAGCAGCGGCTCAGGCGCCTGGAGGCTGCGGTTCGCCGCCAGCGTCAGCGCCTGAGCGGGGGTGGGCTCCTGGCCGGGCTCACGGCGGGGAGTGTGGGCAGACGTCGCGCGGCCGCGAGCGCGCTGATGCACCAGGCCATGGCCAAGGGGCTCGGCGTTCGAGAGGTGGCGGCCCTCAAGCGGGCGCTGGCCCAGGGGGATCTGGAGGTACGCCACAGGGCGCTGGCGGCCCTCGCTGCCCACGCCGTCAAGGTTTCTGCGCCCCTCGACAGGGCTCCTTTGAAGCTCATGCTCCAGCGCCACGACCTCCCGGACGACATCCGTCTGCCAGTGGCGTTGGCCCTGGCCTCTGTTGGGGACCCGGGCGCCCAGAGGTCGCTGGTGAGCCTCCTGACTCGCCTCCAGGACCTGGACAGCCGCCTGGAGGTGATCCGCGCGCTGGGACGGATGCGCAAGATCTCAAAAAAGAGCGTCGATGCCCTCTGTGGCGCCATGGAGGACTCGGACACGGCCGCGACGGCCATGGGAGCGGTTCGCCGGCTGGCGCGGAGTGCGCAAAACAGGTGGCTCTCCACCAGGGTTGTTCCTGCCCTGTACGAGCTGCTGGGCCACCGGCCGGAGCACATGGGGCTGCGAGCGGAGATCCTGACCACCCTCGCCTGCCTGGGGACCAGCAAGGCGCTCGTCCTGCTGGCGCGCTGGCTGGCCATGGAGCCGGAGCGCTCCATCCGAGCTCTGGGCCTCGTTCTTCTGGCTCGAGTGGCCGGAGCTCGGGGCAAGCCGTCCTCGAGGGCGCCCGTGTCCGGCGCGGCCTCCAGACCTGCACGAGGGCCGCAGAAGGAGATCACTGGCCCCGGCGAGCCAGGTGGAGATCCTGGCGTTGGACAGGTGCCGCCTCTCGTTCAGATCGTCGGGGGTGCAGGGAGCCAGGGTCCGGCCGGTGCGTGCCTGGCCCACAAGGGGTGTCGCCTGGAGGCGTCGCCGGTGACGGTGGTGCTCCGCCCGACGCCGGCCCTGGCAGGCCGAGCGGCCACCCTGTGGTTGCTGGTGGAGGGCAAGACGAGATCGGCCCCCACGGTGCTGCTTGATGGCCATACCGTGGGCTCGGGCGGGCCGGTGAGCGTCTTGACGGGGGAGCCTGCCCACGGGAGCAAGGCGGGCGCGGCCTGTCCGCCGCCGGGCCAGCACCGGTTGCTTGTGTGGAGATACGAGGTTCCTGCCAGGCTCCTGGGCGTGGGGTCTGCCAGGGCTCTGCTCCGGGAGATGTCCGGTGTTGGTGTGGTGGTGCGAGCGGTGGCCCTCCTGCCTCTCCCTCCCAGAAGCTGAGCGAGCCTTGCGGCAGGCCCCTGGCGGATCATCCCCTGGCCGAGGATCGGTGGCACATGCGCGTGACCCAGCCCAGGTACTCTGCAGAGCCCTTTACGATGGGCAGCGCAACCACCTCGGCCACATCGTAGCTGTGCAGCTCCTTGACCCTCTGCTCCAGGGCGCCGAAGCGGTCTGCGGTGGTCTTGATCACCAGGAGCTGCTCCTGGTCATCTTGCACCGCCCCCTCCCAGTGGTAGATAGAGCGGATCCCACCCAGGATGTTTACGCAGGCGGCGAGCCCCTCCTCCACCAACGCCCTGGCGATCACCTCGGCCAGCTCCCCGACGGGGGTTGTTACGAACACCACCAGTGGATCGCGCTCCAGTGAATCTTCCATGGGCACCCTCCGTGCAAAATGCGACTATACTGTATCCGCTCCCAGGACGGGAGGTCCGGATGAGCCCATGAGCCAGACCAGCCGCCAGCAGATTCGGGTGTGCGAGATCTTCCGTTCCATCCAGGGAGAGACGAGCCTCGCCGGCCTCCCCGCCACCTTCTTGCGCCTGGCAGGGTGCAACCTCCGGTGCAGCTACTGTGACTCCGAGTACGCCCATGCACCGGGCGCTCCGGTGTCTGTGTCCGAGCTTCTTGCGTCCCTGGCTCGCACGCCCCAGGGGCGCGCCAGGGAGCTGGTCGTGGTCACCGGCGGCGAGCCGCTCATCCAGGTTGGCACGAGAGACCTGCTGTCTGAGCTGGTGCGAGCCGGGCACAGGGTCGTCTTGGAGACGAACGGATCCCTGGACATAGACGGCCTGCCTCCCCAGGTGATCCGGGTGGTGGATGTCAAGTGCCCCGGCTCCGGGGAGTCGGAGAAGATCCGCTGGCAGATATTGGACAAGCTCAGGCCCACGGACGAGGTGAAGCTGGTGCTCACGGACCGAGCCGACTTCGACTTTGCCGTGGACGTGATAGATCGCCATGAGCTGGAGAGGCGCTGCACTGTGCTGCTTTCTCCGGTGACCTCCAGGCTTGCGCCTACCACCCTGGCGGAGTGGATCCTCTCCCGTGGAGGGTCCTTGCGGCTGCAGCTCCAGCTCCATCGCGTGCTGTGGCCAGGCCGACACCGCGGGGTCTAGCCACCACCATCGGTCCGGCGCAGACCGCGCCCTCCGCGGCCCCTCACCTTGCGGCCGCGAGAGGGACCCCCACGACGCTGTCTACGCCTTTTCGTGGCCGCGGTTCGTCTGTCGTGGTCGATCAACCCCTCCACGAAACCCTCGGGCAGAGTGGCGAAGCCCATGTCTCCAGAAGCGAGCAGCTCCTCGACCACGGCGGCGCGGCGCGCCCGGGCCTCCTGGAGTCGCCGGGCCACCTCCGGGAGCTTTCCGGCGGCCATGGCCTTGAGGGGCTCGCTGGCCGAGCCGGTCACTGCGTGGCTTCTGTACGACAGGTCCCTTGGTTGGCTGCCCATTCCTTCTTCCCCTCCCGGGGCTCCCCCGGCGGTTCCATCGTCGACCTGCACCTCGGTCCCAGGGACGCCTCCTTCGGCGGCGTCTGCTCTAGCCTCGAGGCTGTCGAGCCGAGCCAGGAGCTCGGTCCGGCCCTGCTCCGCCCGCTCGAGCTTCTCCTCGAGCTCGTCGCGCTCACTGGAGATGGCCCGGACCTTCTCCATGGCCTCGCTGAGCCTGTCGGCGAGATCCGAGGCTCTGGCGGCCTCCTCCGGGGAGTCGGGGCTGGCCGCCGCCTGCTTCTCGAGCGCATCCAGCTCGGATCGCAGCTCGGCGATCTGCCCATCCTTGGTCCTCGTGCTCCGGCGGAGATCCCGGAGCTCCATCTCCAGCTTCTTGACCTGGTCCTTGGCGCCAGTCCCATCGAACTTGGCGTCCAGTATCTTCGCCTGGAGCTCCCTGTCTCTTTGGGTGAGGGCAACCACCTTCTCGAGCAGCTCGGCGTTGCGCTCCTGGAGCTCCTGGAGGTCGTTTCGGAACTCAGCCTCCTTGCCCATGAGCGTCACCTGGGCGTCGTCGAGCTCCTTGCGTGTTCGGGCCAGCTCATCCTTCAGCCGCCGCACCTCGGCGGCCTGCCGCTCCAGCTCGGCTGCCCGCTGGCCCGCAGGGCCAGCGGGCCCAGGAGAGGCCGGCTCGCCGGCGCCGATCCGGCCCCTGCGTCGGCTCGACGCGAGGCCCTCCACCTTTTCGGTGAGCCAGCCGGCCAGCCCGGGTCGCCTACGTCCTTCGCGCTCGTTCATGTGGGGACCTCTCAGGTCTATGGTGATGACTCGCCGACGCCCCGAGCAAGCCAGGTCTAGGGCCCTGGCTGATCCACCGGGTCGGGCAGGACTCCGGCATTATGGACATTCCCGCCCCTGGACGCAACAGCTCCAGGCCAGGGAAGGGCGGCCCATTTCGCAAAGAGAAGCCTCGGCCAGGGCGCCGGGGAGCGGGCTCAGCCCAGGCCCCTCCCAGGGCCAGAGGGCCGACCCAGGCCAAAGTATGTGAATCCCTGGGTGCGGAGCCGCTCGGGGTCGTAGATGTTGCGGCCGTCAAAGATCACCGGCTGGGCCATGAGCTCCTTGACCCGATCGAACTCTGGTCGACGCAGCTCCATCCACTCGGTGCATAGAAACAGTGCGTCGGCGCCCTTCACGGCCTCGTAGGCGTTGTTGCAGTACTCCACCTTCGCCGCTGGCATGGCCTGGCGAAAGGTGTCGTTCGCCTCTGGATCGAAGGCCCGCACCCGCGCGCCGGCCTCCAGCAAGCCTGCCACCAGCACAAGGGCGGGCGCCTCCCGCACGTCGTCGGTTTGGGGCTTGAAGGCCAGGCCCCACACGCCCATGGTCTTGCCAGCCAGGTCGCCGAAATGGGCCCTCGCCTTGTCGAGGAGGAGCCCCTTCTGGCGCTGGTTGATACGATCAGTGGCCTCAACCAGCGCCAGGTGCATGTCCGCGTCCTCGGCCTGGCGGATGAGGGCGCTGACGTCCTTGGGAAAGCAGCTCCCCCCATAGCCGATGCCAGGGAAGAGGAACTTGGGGCCGATGCGGTGGTCGGCCCCCATGCCTCGCCGCACCAGGTCCACGTCAGCTCCGACCTTCTCGCACAACATGGAGATGTCGTTGATGAAGGAGATGCGAGTGGCCAGGTAGGCATTGGCCGCGTACTTGGTGAGCTCGGCGGAGCGGCGGTCCATGGTCATGATCCGGTCGTTGGTGCGCACGAATGGCGCATAGATGTGGCGCAGCATGTCCAGCGCCCTGGGGTGCACCGAGCCAATGATCACCCGGTCGGGCTTCATGAAGTCGTTGACCGCGTCGCCCTCCTTGAGAAACTCCGGGTTCGAGGCCACGGTGATCTCCGAGTCGGTGAGCCCCTGGATCTCCTTCTCCAGTGCGTCCGCGGTGCCAACAGGGACGGTGGACTTGTCCACAATGACTGTGAACCCCCGCGCGCCTGCGGCCACGCTGCGCCCTGCGGCAAAGAGCGCTGACAGGTCTGCGCGGCCGTCCTCCCCCATGGGAGTGCCCACGGCCATGAACACCAGATCCACCTCTGCAACCGACTGGATGATGTCCGTGGTGAATCTGAGCCGACCCTTCCCGACGTTGCGTTCCACCAGGGGCTTGAGCCCGGGCTCGAAAATGGGTATCTCGCCGCGGTTGAGCTGCTCGATCTTGGCGGTGTCGATGTCACAACAAGTGACACTGTTGCCGAACTGGGCAAAACCAGCGCCCGCCACCAGGCCAACGTATCCGGTTCCAATGACACACAGCTTCATGGTCGTTTATCTCCTCGAAAGCGACGCAGTGTAGGCGCAGTGACTGGTGAGGGCAATGACATTGATCACACCCTTGTGCGAGCCAATGACCACGGCAGCACCTTGGGAGGGGCAGGCGGCGCTACTCGAAGAAGGCATGCACCGCCTCGATGACGTGGGTCTGCTCTCGGGGCGTGAGCTCAGGGAAGATGGGCAGGGAGAGAGCCTCCTTTGCGGCCTGCTCGGAGAGGGGGTAGTCTCCGGGCTCAAAGCCGTGGTCGGCAAGGGCCTCTTGGAGGTGTAGCGGTATTGGGTAGTAGATGGCGCTGCCGATCTTGTGGGCGTCGAGGTGCCTCTGGAGGCTGTCACGCCTGCCACCGAGGACCCGCACGGTGTACTGATGGTAGCAATGGAGTCGGCCTTTGGCACAGGAGGGTGGAGCACATTCGGTACGAGCATCAAGTGCGTCGGTGTAGATCTTGGCGTGATCTCGACGAGCGCTGATCCAGCCGTCCAGGTGCTGAAGCTTGACCCCCAGGATGGCCGCCTGGATGGCGTCCAGGCGGCTGTTTTTTCCAAGTAGCTCGTGGTGATACTTTCGTGGCGAGCCGTGGGCACGCAGCAAGCGGACCCTGCTGGCATGGTCGTCGTCGTTGGTGGTGACGAGCCCGCCGTCGCCAAAGGCGCCCAGGTTCTTGCTCGGAAAGAACGAGAAGCATACCATGTGCTGGCTGTTGCCAACGGCGCGGTCTCCCAGGCGCGCACCCATCGCCTGAGCGGCGTCTTCAATCAAGGGAACGCAGTACTCTTCGCTGATGCGCTCGAAGGCCGTGACATCCGCGGCCTGCCCGAACAGGTGAACAGGGATGATGGCCTTGATCCGCTCGGGCTCGACTCCGAGTCGATGTGCCACCGGGCAGCGACCATCGAGCACGTCGCGCACTTTTGCAGGATCCAGGTTGAAGGTGGCGGGATCGATGTCGGCGAAGACAATGCGGGCGCCGGTGGCGCGGGCGGCGCTGGCGGTTGCAAAGAAGGTGAACGGGGAGGTCAACACCAGGTCCCCTGGACCCACGCCGACGGCCCTGAGCGCCAACCACAGGGCGTCGGTGCCGCTCCCCACGCCCACCGCGTGGCGGGCGCCAAGGTATGAGGCGGCAGCAGCCTCAAAGGCCTCGACCGCGGGACCCAGGACAAAGCGCCCGTCGTCGATGACCTGCTCGATCGCTGTCATGAGCTCCGGCTTGAGGGCTGCGGTCTGCCGCTTGAGGTCTAGCAGCGGCACTTGCGTGGATGACATGGATCCTCCGAGGTTGCGGGTCAAGCTTGTTGGGTGATGATGTGGGTGGCTACTGCTCCAGCAGCTCATTGCCCTCAGAGAGCTCGTATCGACGCCCGCAGGAGGGGCAGTCGGCCCTCCCGTTTTTTGGCGCGAGGGTGTCACCACAGGTGCAGACCCAGCCAGCGAGGCGCGCCGGCACACCAAGCACCAGTCCGTGCGCCGGCACGTCCGAGGTCACCACCGCGCCGGCTCCCACCAGCGCGTGTGCGCCTATGGAGCTGCCGCAGACTATGGTGCTGTTGGCGCCCAGGGTGGCGCCTCGCCCAACACGAGTCTCGCGAAACTGGTCCTTCTTTTCGATGGCGCTGCGCGGATTGAGAACATTGGTGAAGACCATAGACGGGCCACAGAACACATCGTCTTCCAGGGTCACGCCGTCGTAAACGGAGACGTTGTTTTGTATCTTCACCCCATTGCCGATGCGCGCCTTGGGGCCCACAAAGACGTTCTGGCCGATGTTGCATCGCTCCCCTATCTCGGCGCCTCCCATGATGTGGGTGTAGTGCCAGATCCTGGTTCTCGGGCCGATGCTTGCCCCCTTGTCAACGGTTGCCGTTGGGTGAGCAAAGTAGCTGGTGTGGCCAGGCCCCCCCGGGCTGTCGACTCCCCGCACCGGAGAGCCGCCTGCTTCCAGGGATGTCTGTGCCGCCTCGAGCACCTGCAGCACCCGCAGCCCGGACGATCCACCGGACAGCGGCGTCCTCCTGCTCTCCATGCAGTCGAGGAAATGCTGGCACTCTGCCCGCAGGGGCTCGTTGGCGTCCAGCTCCATGTGCGAGGCGGCCGCCTTGTTGGCCACGGGCACCTGGCCCTCCATCCAGTCCACCTTGTGTGGGTACAAGGTGAGCTTCTCGCTCCAGGGGAGGGTGTCGTCGAACACCGCCATCTGGCGCTCTCCCACCACCACGAATCGCTGCTCCTTGAAGGGGTGTAGCCAGCTCACGAAGATGTGCGCCCGCACGTCCCCGGCGAAGCGCAGCGTCGTGAGGGTCACATCGGCGACGTCCGGGTTCAGGTAGGCGCCGCCCACGCAGGTGATCTCTTGGGGAACAGCGCCGCCGAGCAGCTCCGTGATGAGCGCCACGTCGTGGGGCGCGAAGCTCCACAGGGAGTTCTCCTCGGTGCGGATCTTGCCGAGGTTCAGCCGATTGGAGTAGATGTACCTGATTCGCCCCAGCGCTCCCTTGCGCACCAGCACGTTCAGCTTGCGCACGGCCGCGTGGTAGACGAGGACGTGTCCCACCATCAAGATTCGCTCGCCAGAGCGTGCTGACTCCACCAGGCGGGCGCCGCCCCTGGC
>JAJRWW010000104.1 GCA_024276595.1 Myxococcota bacterium | reverse complement strand
GGCTCTCGTTTTCGGAGGAGCTGCTCGCGAGCGACGGGGAGGACCTCGAGGACGAGGACATCGACCTGGCTTCCCTGCTTCCGATCTCCTCCGATGGGCGGCTCGACTCGGAGCGGGGGCCGGAGCCGGAGCCGGAGCCGGAGCCAGAGCCGGAGCCAGAGCCGGAGCCGGAGCCAGAGCCGGAGCCAGAGCCGGAGCCAGAGCCGGAGCCAGAGCCGGAGCCAGAGCCAGAGCCAGAGCCAGAGCCAGAGCCAGAGCCAGAGCCAGAGCCAGAGCCGGAGCCGGAGCCGGAGCCGGAGCCGGAGCCGGAGCCGGAGCCGGAGCCGGAGCCGGAGCCGGAGCCGGAGCCGGAGGGGGAGGGGGAGGGGGAGGGAGGCGAGCGGAGCCAGGGCGGCATGGTGGAGCCGCTGGAGTGCGACTTTGACCAGGGCTGGGAGCTGCGCCACTCCATCGAGGGGCTCGACCCGCTCCTGGCGGCTGCCTGGAAGCTGGGAGCCACCGAGGTCCTGCTCCGGGAGAACAGCTCGCCCCTCATGGTACGTGGGCGGGAGCTCGCTGATCTGCCCTTTGCCACGGCCTCCCAGGGCCGGCTCTCCCAGGAGATCCTGGACCGCGTGGCCAGCCCCTCTCAGGCGGAGCGGCTCGAGCTCATGGGGCAGTGCAGGTTCGTGTACGAGGCCGGCGATGGGGTCAGGCTGAGGTGCACAATGGTGCGGGAGGAGGGCGCGCTGCTGGCCCACCTGCGTCGTGTTGGCGACGAGCACCTCCTGGACCGCTCCGAGCAGTGGCTGCCCCATGAGGTCTCCGAGCTGATCTCGTCCGGGGGCCTGCTGCTCGTTGTCGGGGGGATCGGGGAGGGCAAGACGACCACGGCGGCGGCCATTGCAGGGCTGGCCAGGAGCAGCTTCCCGCGGGTGGCTCTCATCGCCGAGCCCCTGGAGCGCCCTCTGGAGCCCCCCTCCGCGGCGGTCGTGGTGCGTCGAGTCCCAGAGGATGTGCCCAACAGCGCTCAGGCTCTGCGGGACGCATCCCTGCTGGGCACATCCATGTTGCTCGTGGACATCGTCCGGCCCAGGCAGCACGCCTCGGCGCTGCTCTCACTGGCCGGGGAGGGGCGGCTGGTCATCGCCACCTGGCCAGCGCACGACTGCGTGGAGGGCGTGGAGGTGCTCATGGACGGGTTGTCGCCGGCGCTCACCCCCTCCGAGCGCGCCCGGCGATGTCGGAGCCTCCTGGGCGCCGTGGCCGTCCGCCTCGAGGTGGCGTCCGGCTCCCGTGTGGGGGTTGTGCCCCTTTTCGAGGTGCTACGCACGAACCAGGCGTTGCTGGGGGCGGTGGCCGAGTCTCGCCTCGATGCCCTGGGGGCCACGGAGATCCGGCAGCTCACCTTTGCCGCCTCGCGTGATCGCTGGGTGGAGCAAGGCAGGCTCTAGGTGGCTTGATTTCTCACAGGATCCGAGGTACGGACCCATGGCTGGGGGATGGGGTGGGACGGGAAACTCTCCAGGAGGTTCGATCATGCACAGAAAGATGGTGTTTCTCGCGCTGCTCCAGGTCTTGAGCCTTGGAGCTGCCGCTTGCGGTGACAAGAAGTGCAAGACGGACGAGGACTGTCGTGACACCAAGGGCGCCAACAAGATCTGCTACGAGGGTCGCTGCGTCAGCCTGAAGGGGGAGAGCGGCAAGGCCAGCCCTCCTCCTGGCGGCCGGAGGGTGGTGGATCCCAACGTCACGTTCAAGGTGGACGTGGACCCGAAGAAGCACCCATCCAAGGGGTCTGCCTCGGCCCCTGTCACCGTGGTGGAGTTCTCTGACTTCCAGTGTCCCTACTGTGGTCGGGCATCCAGGACCATGGAGCAGCTCGCCAAGGCCTTCCCCAAGGCGGTGCGCATAGTGTTCATGCACAACCCGCTCTCCTTCCACAAGAACGCAATGGGGGCGGCAGAGGCGGCCCAGGCGGTGTTCTTCCTCAAGGGAGCCGACACCTTCTGGAAGTACCACGACAAGCTCTTCTCCAACAGGACCGCCCTGCACCGGGAGAACCTGGAGAAATGGGCACAGGAGCTGGGCGTGGACCTGCCGAAGCTCAAGGCGGCGCTGGACAAGCACACCCACCGGAAGATGATCCAGCAGCAGCAGAAGCTGTACAACAAGTATGGAGGGCGAGGAGCGCCGGGCTTCTTCATAAATGGCAGGTTCGTCAGCGGAGCGCGTCCCCTGTCATTTTTCAAGGAGAAGGTCCAGCAAGCCCTGGAGCGGGCCCAGAAGATCATGGCCAAGGGGGTCCGGCCCCAGGACGTGTACGCCCACATCATGAAGACGGCCAAGACCCGCGCTGTTTATACAAAGTAGGCCAGATGGGCTGGCGGTGCCGGGGGGCTTACTCCCCGGCGGTGGGGAAGGGGGGTCCGGGGGCCCGGTGAATGTCTGCGCCCAGGCCCCTCAGCTTCACGTCCAGCCTCTCGTAGCCGCGGTCCAGGTGGTAGACACGCCTGATCTCGGTGGTGTTTTCTGCGACCAGGGCTGCGAGCACCAGGCAGGCGCTGGCACGCAGGTCCGTTGCCATCACCGTGGTGCCCTGGAGCGTGTTGGGTCTGCCACGGATGACCGCCACCCGTCCGTTGATGGTGATCTGTGCCCCCATGCGCGCCAGCTCGGACACGTGCATGAAACGGTTTTCGAAGATGGACTCGGTTATCACCGAGTCTCCGGATGCCTGGGTGGCGAGGGCCATGAACTGCGCCTGCATGTCCGTGGGGAAGCCGGGGAAGGGCTGGGTGGTGATGTCCACCGGGCGGAGGGGCTCGTAGGTCTGCACGCGGAGCCCTTGCTCCACGGCCTCCACTCGTGCTCCGGCTCCCTCCAGCTTGGCCACCACGGCGCTGTTGTGCTCCAGGAGGCAGTTCTCAAGCACCACGTCCCCGCCGGTTATGGCCGCCGCCACCATGAAGGTCCCGGACTCGATGCGGTCGGGGATGATGGCGTGCTCGATGGGGTGGAGCTCATCGACCCCATCGATGGAGATGAACGCCGTGCCAGCCCCCTGCACGTTGGCGCCCATCTTGTTGAGCACCCGTCCCAGCTCCTCTATCTCCGGCTCCCGGGCTGCGTTTTCGATGGTGGTGCGCCCCTTGGCCAGGCACGCGGCCATCATCAGGTTCTCGGTGCCTCCCACGGTGGGCTGCCTGAACACGATCTTGGCGCCGTGGAGGCGCCTGGCTCGTGCCGTGACGTAGCCCTTCTCCAGGCTCACCTCCGCACCCATGGCCTCCAGGCCTCGTAGGTGCATGTCGATGGGGCGGGCCCCGATGGCGCATCCCCCAGGGAGGGACACCCGCGCTCGTCCGTAACGCGCCAACAGCGGCCCGAGGACGAGTACCGAGGCGCGCATGGTCTTCACCAGCCTGTATGGCGCCTCGAAGCGGTCTATCTCGGAGGTGTCCACCTTCAGCGTGCGCCCTGAATGGTCCGTCCGGGCGCCCAGGACCTCCAGCAGCCTGGCCATTGTGCGCACGTCT
>JAJRWW010000103.1 GCA_024276595.1 Myxococcota bacterium | reverse complement strand
TCCATCTGGTGGCTGCGACGATCCCCGAAGGAGGGCGCGCTCCCACAGGCGTCCCGGAAGGGGCCGTAGAAGGCCGAGGCGTACTTGGCGGCGTAGGACATGATGGGCACGTGCTCGCGCTCCACGCCATCGAGGGCCTCCCTAATGGCGCCCACTCTCCCGTCCATCATGTCCGATGGGGCCACCATGTCCGCCCCCGCCTCCACGTGAGAGACGGCCTGGCGGCAGTAGAGCTCCAGGGATGCGTCGTTGATGATGCGCCCGCCCTCCACCACGCCGCAGTGGCCGTGGGAGGTGTACTCGCACAGGCACACATCCGTGATCACCAGCAGGTCCAGGCCCGCCCGCTTGATGGCCCTCACCGCTCGCTGGACGATCCCCTCGGGATCCCAGGCAGGGCTCCCCACCTCGTCCTTGACCGAGTCGTCCGGGATTCCGAAAAGCAGCACCGCCTTGATGCCCAGGCCGGCGGCGCGTCGGCACTCGTCCACCAGGGTGTCCGTGGAGTATCGATTCTGCCCCGGAAGTGACAGGATCGGGTCCACCACGCCAGAGCCCTCCACCACAAAGAGCGGATAGATGAGGTCGTCTACACCAAGGCGCGTCTCGCGCACCAGGTCCCTGATGAGTCCTGACTCGCGCAGCCTGCGCGGTCGAATGATCGGGAATGTCATGGCTCAAGGCTCAACTTTCGAATCTCACTCCACGTTCGGTGTGCACAAAATGCCGGGGGCGCGATGGCTCCGGCTCGAACAGGTCTCGCAGACGGTTTATGGCCTCCCGGACACCCTCCGGGCAAGACAGCGGATCGGCCTCGGGCAGCCCGGCGCGCCTGAGCTCGCGGGCGATCTCCATGCAGGTGAGATCTTGACCCCGGCGGTGCGCCAGGAGCTCCAGCAGCTTCAGCTCGCCTGCGGCGAGCTCGCGCGGGCCGGCGAGGGTGTCGGCCTGGCCCGACTCCAGGTCCACCGAGAGCTGACCCAGGGTCAGCACATGACCGCCCCCGGCGCTCTCCCCGCCGGCCTCCCCACCCGGTCGGCGAAGCAGGGCACGCACCCTCGCCAACAGCTCTGGCATGTGAAACGGCTTGGTGAGGTAGTCGTCGGCGCCGGCGTCCAGGGCGGTCACCTTGGAGGGGGTGTCCGACCTGGCGGTGAGCATGAGGATGGGCGGAGTGAGCCCGGCCTCGCGCACGTCCCGTGCGATGTCGTGGCCCAGCCTCCCCGGGAGCATGACATCCAGGAGGAGAATGTCGAAGCTCTCCCCGAGCGCCACCCGGCTGGCCTCCTCGCCGTTGGTGCACCAGGTGACCTCGTGCCCCTCCTGCTCCAGGTTCAAACGGATCATCTCGCCGATGAGGTTGTCGTCCTCTGCCAAGAGGAGCCGGCTCATGCGCCCACCTCCGCGCGCCGCAGCCACAGAACGAAACGGCTGCCCTTGCCCCGCCCCTCGCTGGCCGCGGTGACATCGCCTCCCATGGCCCGAGCCAGCTTCCTGGCGATGCCCAGCCCCAGCCCGGTGCCATGCACCATGGCCGCGTCCGCGGCGTCGTGGCCGGCAGCGGCGCGAAACCCCTCGAAGATGTCCTGGGCCCGCTCCGGGTCGAAGCCGACCCCGTCGTCCTCCACCGCCAGCATCACCCTGTCTCCATCCGGCTTCACCTCCAGGCGCACAGCGCTCCCGCCGCCGTACTTGATGGCGTTGTCGGTCAGGTTCTCCAGCACAACCCGCAGCTTGTCGCCCTCGGCCAGCACAAGCACCCCGTCGGGCGACGCCCCCTCGAGAGCGACACCCGGATGACCGGCCGGCAGCAGGGCGTTGCGGTGCTCCAGGTACTCCCGCAAAAACAGACCGAGGTCCAGCTCCTCCAGCCGTACGGCGAGGGTGGATCGGCGGATCCGGTTCGCAATCAGAATGTTCTCCACCAGGTGCTCCAGCCGGTCCGACTCCCGGAGCCCCATGTCCAGGAAATCACTCATTCGCTCAGCAGGTATGTTACCCATCTGCAAGGTGGAGAGCAAGGCCTTGATCCCCCCAAGGGGGGTCTTCAGCTCGTGACTCACGGTGCTGATGAAGGCCTCGATCTCGCGTCTTCTCTGGCGCTCGGCTTGTAGCAGGCGAAAAAGCGCCACAAAGAACACCATCAAGAGCCCCAGCGCCAGGCTCCCCTCGCCCAGGATCATGAAGAACCGGCGTCGCCGCCTGGCGCGCATGGCATCGAGCGCGGCCGGCCTGGGCCGAACCCCGAGGTGGGAGAAGGCGGGCGCCAGCGAGACCGCGCCCCCGATTGCACGCCCACTGTCGAGGCGCACCACCTCCAGGGCGCTGTGGCCCCTGAGGGGACCCGTCACCGGTGGCCGGGGCCTCCGCCGGAGGCTGGAGGCTGCCTCGTGGGCCGCCAACCGCAGATCCTGCTCCGCCCTGGAGGTGGAGGTGGCCTCGTGCTGCCACAGGAGCACCGTCCAGTGAGCCATGAGCGCCCCCAGCGCCACAATGGAAACAGCGAAGAGCACCACGAGAGCCCTGTGCACCGAGCGCGCCATGACCTGCCACAATAGCCCCCTCCACCCCCACCCCGCAACCTCGATGCCCGAGCTGGGCGATGAGGTCAGAAGTAGAGCGACGAGCCCAGGTAGAGGGAGACCTCGTGGACATTGTAGCTGCGCTCCACCTCACCGCTGGTGTCACCCACCAGGTCGTTGACGTAACCCATGGTGGTTCCCACGCCGTAGCCGTAGCGCACCGCAAGGGTGGTGGTGAAGACCATGGCGTCCGCGCGCTTGTTGCCACGCACCGAGTAGGCCTTGCGCAGCTTCAACCCCAGGGTTACGCCGTAGAAGTCCAGGCGCTGATCACCCACGTAGAGCAGCTCCTTGTCGAAGCTGCGCTCGGTGAAGATCCCCAGCCCAAGGGCCACCTTCTTGGTCAAGAACACGCGCCCGCCCAGGCGCAGGTTCCACTGCGGGGGTGTGTCTCCCACGTACTGGAGTACATGGTAAAAGGGCAGCAGGAGCTCCCCCTCGAGCCCCACGAAAAAGCGCCTGCCCCTGTAGGCGAGCCCCAGCACCAGCTCCATTGGAGTGGTAAAGCCCAGCACGGCGTCCCTGCTCTCCAGCTTCTTGAAGAAGCCGGCCAACTCCCCCGCCGGGGCACCGGAGTCCACCATGGAAAAGAGCACGTCCACCCGGTTGCGGTCGTGAAGCTTGATGGTCGGGCTGCGCATGGTGAGCCCGACGAAGAAGCCCCTGGCGAGCTCCCACTGCATCCCCATGGTGAGCCTCAGCGCCCAGAAGGTGGAGTCCGCGCTGACGTCGAAGGCGTACATCCACGGGTCCTGCAGCTCCTGGGTGCCCTGATCCTCCACGTGCGAGGCGGTGAGATCTCGAAACCTGTAGGCAAACCTGGAGTAGACGCAGAAGAGGCCCCAGCCCAGCCGAAAGCGCGGGGTGACCGCCCAGCTTATGACGCCTCCCACGTGGTAGGTCTCCCGCTTGCTGCTGATGGTGGTGTCCTGGTAGTAGCGCGAGAGAATGCCGCCGCCCGGCTCCGTGATCTCGAACACGTCCCGCATCTGAAAGGAGCTCTGATCCGTGACCAGCACGGCCACGGCCGCGTGGACCCGGTCGCTCAGCCTGCGCTTGTAGACCAGGGCAGAGGGGATGGTGTCCAGGGACACGTGGGCCAGGTCGGCCCGGTGCACCTGGCCAGGCGCCAGCGTCTCCAGCAGCCCGGAGGAGCTCCGGACCCGAAGGACGAACACGCTCGCGGAGAGGTCCACCTGCCCTCGGCGGTTGCCCACCAGGCCTGCGGGGTTGTACCAGGCGGCGCCCCCGCCCCTGTAGAGGGCCATCCCAGACCCGCCGGTCATGGCGGCGGCGTCCCCAAAGTAGGCTGCCTGCCTCGCCGCGGCCGAGCCGCCAGAGGCAAGCAACAGCAGCGCCACGGCCAGCAGCGAACGGCCAGGAGCCGGCGGGCGGGGCCATGCGTGTGACACGGGAGCTGCGCGGCTGGGCATGATCGTCCTCGTCATGGGGGATCCGACGCCAGCAACTCCACCCTACCCGTCTCGAGGTCGTAGAAGCCACTGGCGATCATGAAGTCGCCCGCCTCCACCATGTCCTGCAGAAGGCTGCTCCTCTGCACCACCTGGCGGGCCACGAGGAGCACGTTCTGCCGGGCCGTGGCGTCGATCCACTCCGGGTCGCCAGCCCCCTCCCGCCGCGTGGCCAGCACCGCCGGGAGCATCCTCCGGACGATGTCGTCGATGTTGTGCGACTCGAAGGCTCCAGGATCCCTGGCCGCAGCCACCGCGGCTCCAGCAGCCCCGCACCGGTTGTGCCCCATGACCATGAGCAGGGTGCACCCGGTGTGAGACGCGGCGTACTCGATGGACCCCAGGGTCACCTCGTCTACCAGGTTGCCCGCGTTGCGACAGACAAACAGCTCCCCAAGGCCGGCGTCGAAGATATGGGCCGGGGAGGTGCGAGAGTCTGCACAGCCCAGGACGGTGGCAAAGGGAGCCTGCCCCGCCGCCAGCTCTGCCCGACGCCCGGCGTGCACCCGATCTCGGTGGGTGAGGTTGCCCTCCACGTACCTGGAGTTTCCCTGCATGAGCCTCTCGAGGGCCTCCCTGGGTCGCATGTTGGTTCCCTTTCTCACGAGCCGGTCCGCTGGACGCCGCGCCAGCGCACCAGCCGTGCTCCAAAGCATACAAGATAACATGCAACCCCCCATCCCGTCGCGTGATCTCGCTCGCCGCGTGATCTCGCTCGCCGCGTGATCTCGCTCGCCGCGTGATCTCGTCGCGTGCTTCGACACCCCCTTCAACCTGCCGCTTCCTCTCCGGGTCGCCCGGCTGGGCGCCTGGCGATCCCCTCCAACAGCATGGCCCCGCCCGGATAGGGCAGCCCGAAGGAGCTGAGCCTGATGCCCCTGTAGCCGGCTCGACGCAGGTCACGCCGAAGCCCGCGGGCAGTACGGGCGTGTAGCCACACGCCCTGTCGCAGGCCATTGCCCACCTGGGCAAAGAGCCGCAGAAAAGATCGCCTGGCGGTGGTGAAGTAGAGGGTGCCCTCTGGCTCGAGCAGGTCCATGAGCAGCGAAAGGAGCCCCCCAAGGTCGGCCACGTACTCAAGAGACGAGAAGGCACAGATGTGCGAGAAAGGGCCCCGAAGCTCCAGGTCGACAATGTCCCCCACCCGGGTCTGGATGTTGGGCAGGTCTTCCCCTCGCGCCTTTTCTTCCAGCAGCGAGAGCATCCTCGGCGAGACATCCACGGCCAGGACTCTCTCTGCCCTCCGGGCCAGCTCCAGGGTGAAGCGGCCGCTGCCGGCGCCGATCTCCAGCACCGCGCCGAGCCCTTCCCAGGCGCCGATGGTGTCCAGGATCCGCCTGCGCTCCGCCCGCCGCAGCCCGGCCATGGAGGGGCTCTTCTGCTCGGCATCGTAGGCCGACGCCAGCCGGTCGTAAAAGAGCCGCACCGGGCTGGGAGGTGGCACGTCATCTTGGCCCCCGGGCTGACGCTGGCCCGCAGGGCTCGCCACCGGCTCGTTCACCGAAAACCCCAGCAGCTCCGAAAGGCCCACCGCCTGGAGCTTCCTGGACGCCAGGCCCGAAAGCAGAGCGTCCACCTCCCGTAGCCAGGGGTCCACTCCGCCCACGGGCGGCCGGTCGTGCAAAAGCAGGATCTCACCGCCAGCACCGTCAGTGCCGCCAACGCCGCCAGCGCCGCCTCGCCCTGGGAGGCCCGAAAGCAACCGTCGCGCCAGACCATCCACCCGCCGGTTTCCGCGGTCCCTGGCGCGCCGGCTCCAGGTCACGCACACGAGGCCCTCCTCCTGCAAGACGGATCGCAGCCTCGGGTTCGTTATCCCCACGGGCGGCCGAAAGATCAGCGGCCGCACTCCCTTGGACACCAGCACCTCCTGGCACAGCCTCACCTCCTCGCGCAGCCGCGCGGAGGATCTGAGCGCCAGGGCCACGTCGTGGGTGTGGGTGTGGTTCCCCACCTCGTGGCCGGCCGCGAGGATCGCCTCCAGAAGCTCCGGGTGCGCCTCGCACCTTTGCCCCACCACAAAGAACGTGGCGTGCACACCGTGGGTCTCCAACAGCTCCAGGAGCCGAGGGGTCGTCTCCGGATGGGGGCCATCGTCGAAGGTGAGCGCCACCCGCCGCCCATCCCTCTCTCCCCGAGCAATCACAGGGAGGAAGTAGCCCAGCCGCGGAAAGAAGGGGGCCGCGAAGGTAACGCCCAGGTAGATGGACAGGGGAGCAGCCGCCAGTCGATAGTCGATGAGGGCCAGCAGGAGCGCGAGCTGCAAGGACCCCAGGCCCACCAGGTCCGACACCGCCAGCAGAGCTGGCGAGAAGGACTTGCGGCCGCTCACCGGACCAGCCTCTCCCACAGGGGGCCCGTGTGCCCCATGCGGTGGAGCCGGCTGATGGCCCGGGCCATGCGAGGCCCTCCCGAGCCCAGGAACCAGCCCGGCTCCGGGCGGATCACCTGGTCCGCGACCTCCTGTAGCTCCGCAAGGGACCAGCCCGGGGGCTCGAAGAACACCGGAGTCAGACCCCCCTCGGGGAGGGCCCCCTCTCCTGGCAGATCCTCGGCCAGGGGAGTCCCCGGGTAGACCCTGACCCCCACGAAGAAGAAGCACACGCACCTGCGCAGGGAGCGCGCGGCCTCGAAGGTGCTCTGCACGGTCTCGGGGGTCTCCCCTGGGCCGCCGAGGGTGAAGAAATGGGCCACCCAGAGCCCGGCGTCCAGGGCCGCCTCGTGGGAGCGCTGTGCCCCCTGGCGCCTGAAGGGCTTGTGATACTGGCCGAGCACCCCGTCATCCAGGGAGTCGGTGCCAAACTCCACGTGGGTCAGCCCAGAGGCCGCCAGCTCCCGCCAGTAGGCAGGATCGGTGGTGCGAGGGGAGAAGTACGCACCCCAGGGGATCGTCAGGCCCACCCGGCGAAAGGCGCTGGCGACGGCCAGTCCGTGCTCCTCGTCAGCGTTGTAGACGGCGTCGGTGACAAACAGGTACCGGGCGCCCAGCCGCTGGAGCGCAAGGGCGTCCTCGGCCACCTCTTGCGCCGGGATCGGACGCAGCCGACCCCCCTCCACCTGCGGGTAGGTGCAGTAGACGCAGGAGAAGGGGCACCCACGCTGGGTCTGAAGGTTCATCATGCCGCTTCGGTCCAGGTAGTGATCGAGCTGCGGGCCCGGCTCCGGCAGCGCGCGACGGGGAGATCTCCCGAGGGGCGCTGGGCTGCTGGTGGCGGCACACCGTGCGGGGTCCCCTTCGGTCGATGCCGCGGATGCCGCATCCCCGACCCACAGGCCGGGCACCGAGGAGATGTCTCCTTCCCCCGACAGCGCGTCCGCCAGGTCCAGCAGCCGCTCACCCTCCCCCACGATTCCGTACTCGGCGCCCAGCGCCTCGATCATTGGCCCCGGCGCGATGGTGAAGGCCGCACCCCCGAGCACCAGGGGCGCGGCGCTCGCGCCGCGGATGCGCTGGACCAGGTCGCGGTACTCCCGAATGAAGGTGCGCGTGTCGGCGGCCTCTGTGTTGTCGATGTTCCGGAGGGCCAGCCCCACCAGCTCTGGCTGGAAGCTCTGCAGCCGCTCCTCGAGGGATGTCGCCTGGGGCTCCACGGCCATGTCCAGCACGTCCACCTGGTGACGGGAGAGCAGCGCGCCGCGCACGTAGTCGAGACCGATGGGGTACACCGGGTACGGCTCGGCGAGGCGATTGGCGGAGACGAGCAGTATCCTCACGACCACCCCACCTCCAGCGCGGTGCAGGCCTCCCCCTCCGCCCCGAGCTCCACGACCAGGTGGGGCCTCCCCGGGGCGACCCCGGGCCGGGGCACAGGGGGCAAGGGGGTCTGCTGGGGGAGCTTCTCCCAGAGCCCCTCCCTGGAGGCGCGCAGAGCCAGCACCGCCGCGACCCCGGTCACAGTGGGAAAGTCGCCCAGGGAGGGGCGGTAGATGATCACCGGGAGGTCGGCCCCCAGGATGTCCCCACAGGGGACCTCCGGCATCTCCCCCTGCTGCGCATCCTCGCTCCGCCCGGGCCTTGCTGCGAGCGCCGCAGCCCGCTGTGGAAGCTGACCGAGCCAGACCGCGGCGAAGCGCTCTCCCAGCCCTGAGACACCGCCCAACGAGCCCAGGAGCTCGTCCAGGGAGCTGGCCGGAGCCAAGCCGGCCGGAGCCGACCCCTGGGAGGTGGTCACGGCGGGCAGCAGGGGCGCCAGGTAGGGCCGCGCACCCACAGGAAGGTCTGGCCAGGGCTCGGTGGAGACCAGGAAGGCGGCGGCGCCGTCCGCGGCCGCGGCCCCGGGCTCCCCCTGGAGCAGCGGTGTGAAGATGTCGTGGTGCTCATCACCCACGACCAACAGATGCGCCCCGGGGCGCGACAGCAGGGACGCGGAGAGGGCCGCCTGCCACAGGGAGCTCCTTCGGCCGCTGGCGGTGACGTTGGGGCCCCGGGCGCCCAGGCGAATGGCGAGCTGCCCAGCCACCGCGTTGTGCACCGAGGAGGAGAAGTCGATGGGGCTGCTGAAGGCGCCCCCCGAGGCGGCCAGGCGGTCCAGGAACCTGTGGGTCTCGGTGAGCGCTCCCCAGCCCGTGGCCCAGAAGATCCCGTCCACCCGTGGCCTCTCCCGGTCGGCTCCCTGAGCCGGGTCCGGCCCCTCTACCGCCGCGAGGCT
>JAJRWW010000102.1 GCA_024276595.1 Myxococcota bacterium | reverse complement strand
TAGAAGGTCAGCGCGGCGCAGGAAACAGCGTGGTCAACTTCCATCTGCAATCACCTCATGACCAGCACTTACGAAGCCAGCGACCGCTTTGGCGGGCAGCCCGCGGAAAGCCCACCTGGACCCTGGAGCTTGCGCTTGGTCGCGCAAAAGAGCCGATCCAACGAACAGCACCCGGGCCAGGCGCAAATGGTACCAGCGATCTCTGATTGAAATCCACAAGGAGAGCAACAGTGCATGACAAAGATTCCCTCCAGCTCAGCCGAGCAGCCCCTAGGATCGATTCGTTGTCACTTCGCTACGCTCCGTGACTCCGAATCGATGTCGCACGGCCTTTGCCGAGGACGCCCATCCCTCGTGAGATCCTGGCTTGAGGTGGCGCTGCAGACGATCAGGTGCCGGCTATGGTCATCTGCGACACCCGGAAGGTGGGAGAGGCGGTGGGAGTGCGGTGGTCCAGGTCCGCGGCCACCAGGTCGATGGATCTCAGCAGATCGTCCAGGTTGGCGGAGACGGTCACCTCGGAGACCGGAAACAGGCGTCTCCCCCCCTCGATCCAGAAGCCCTGGGCGCCCTTGGATAGATCTCCGGTGACCGGGTTCACGCCAAAGCCCATGAGGTGGCTCACGTACAGGCCCGCGTCGGTGCGAGCCAGCAGCTCCTGCTGGGTGATGTCGCCTGGCTCCATGAAGAAGTTGGAGGAGGAGACGGCCGGAGGACCGAAGAGCCCGCGGCCTGCGCTCCCGGTGGATGGACGGCCCAGGCGACGGCCCGCGTAGGTGTCGCACAGAAAGCCGGTGAAGATCCCCCGGTCCAGCACCAGGTTTTTTCTGCTCAGCAGGCCGTCTCCGTCAAAGGGACGAGAGCCCGGCCCGGCGGGCAGCAGCGGATCGTCCACCACCGAGACCAGCTCCGAGGCGACGCGGGTGTGCTCCCTCTCCAGCAGGTAGGTGGAGCGGCGATGGGCGGCTGCGCCGCTCACGACTCCGAACAGGGTGGAGAGGATCTGGGCGCCGGCCTCTGGCGAGAAGACCACCGGGGCCACACGGGTCCGTATCTTTCGCGCGCCGAGCTGCGCCAGGGCTCGCCGGGCGGCCTCTGCGCCGATCTCCCCGGGAGAGGCCAGGTGGGCCAGGTGTCGGCGTCCGTCCCACCATGTGGCCTTGCGCTTCTTGCCATGGATGTCGTCGGCCACTGGCTCCACCACGAGAGAGGCGAAGGTGGAGTCGTAGCTGCCTGTGAAGCCGCCGGAGGTGACCAGGACCCGGAGCCCGGTGGAGACGTTGAAGCTGGCTCCCTCGGAGTTGGTGATTCGCCCGTCGTGGTCCATGGCAGCCCGCTCCCCCTCCCTGGCGAGGTCCATGGCTCGGTCCGCGGGGAAGTCCAGCAGCGCCTCGTCGAAGAGGTCCAGGCGCTCCAGCTCCTCCAGGCGCTTGAGCTCCTCGGGTTGGGCGAGCAGCTCAGGGTCCGGGGGGCCGGCGTCCGGGTCTGGCTCCGCGAGCCCCGCCACGGTCACCGCTTCGGTGGCGAGCTCCTCGACTCCCCGTTGGGAGAGATCCGCGGTGTGGCACACAGCCGTCCGCTGGCCCCTCGTCACCCTCAGGCCCAGGCCCCTGCTGGAGACTCGCTGCAGCAGCTCCACCTTGCCGAGGCGCACCTTGGTGGAGAGCTCCCTGCGGGCCAAGAGCAGCGCCTCGGCGGAGTCGGCGCCTTTCTCCAGGGAGAGCTTCACCACGGCGGCGCCGATCTCAGGCATTCTGTCGGTCAGCTCGCTCATGCTCTGGTTCCTCCCACGGTGATTCCATCCAGCCGGATTGTCGGGGTGCCCACCCCCACGGGCACCGACTGCCCCTCCTTGCCGCAGGTCCAGACGCCGTCGGAGGCGGCGAAGTCGGTGCCCACCATGGACACCTGGCGGAGCACCTCCGGGCCGTTGCCGATGAGGTTCACGCCGCTCAGGGGCGCGGTGATGACGCCGTCTTCGATGAGATAGGACTCGGTCAATGAGAACACGAAGTCCCCGTTGGAGATGTTCACCTGCCCCCCGGAGAACCGGCGCGCGTAGATGCCGCGGCTCACCGAGCGGAGGATCTCCTCCGGGTCGCTATCCCCTGCCAGCAGGAAGGTGTTGGTCATGCGCGGGAAGGGGATGGTGGTGAAGTCCTCCCTGCGGCCATTTCCAGTGGGGTCTGCCGACATCAGGCGGGAGCTGAGCCGGTCGTGCATGTAGCTCACCAGTACCCCATCCTGGATGAGCACCGAGCGTCGCCCCTCGCTCCCCTCGTCGTCCGTGTTGAGCGATCCCCTGCTGCCGGGGATGGTGGCGTCATCCACGACCGTGCAGAGGGGGGAGGCCACCCGCTCCCCCAGCAGGCCGCTGTAGTTGGAGGTCTTCTTGCGGTTGAAGTCCGCCTCCAGGCCGTGGCCCACGGCCTCGTGCAAGAGAATACCCGAGTCGCCGGGGCCCAGCACCACGGTCATCTGGCCGGCCGGGGCCTCTCGGGCGTCCAGCATGTGGAGCGCCACCCGGGCCGCCTCAGCAGCGATCTCCTCCGGGGACCTGGCCTCGAAGTAGGAGAGCCCCATGCGGCCTCCCCCACCCGAGGTGCCCGCCTGGCGCCTGCCCCCCCGCTCGGCCACCACGCGCACGAAGAACCTGAAGAGGGGCTGCTCGTCGGTCACCAGGCGCCCGTCGGAGGTGGCGATCATCACCTGGCGCAAGGTCTCACCCAGGGTGACCTGCACCTTCTTGATGGCGGGATCCGCGGCTCGAGCCGCCTTGTCTGCCCGCCGCATGAGGGCCAGCCGGTCCCTGTCGGGAGCGAGCAAGGTCGGAGTCTGGACCGGGTAGAAAGATGGGATCTTCGCCTCGCGCAGGGGAACGCTCTGGACGGCTCCCCCGGCGGAGGCGATGGCAGCGGCCATGCGCGCAGCCTCCCGCAGGGGCGCGTCCTCGAGGTCCTGGGAGTAGGCGTAGCCGGTGGCCTCTCCATCCATGACCCTGGCGCCCATGCCCAGGTTGACGCCGCGGCTCACACTCTTGACCCTGCCGTCCTCGAAGGTGAAGCTGGACGTGCGGGTGTCTTCGAAAAACAGATCCGCCAGGTCGCCGCCCCGGTCGAGGGCCTCGGTCAACAGGCGGTCACAGCGGCGAGGAGAGACGTGCCATTCCCCGCCCGGTCCAAAGGCCGGCGTGCGGCCAGAAAGGAAGCTCATTGAAGTAACTCCAGCTCGTCGCCTCCCGAGGTCAGCTCTCGGAGCGGTTCTTGTCCCGGTGGTCTGCATTGCGGCTGGCGCCGCTGGCGCCGCGACCGCCTCTGCGCCCCCGTCGGCCAGCGCCGCCAGCGCCCCGGCCAGCTCTGCGCCCCCGTCGGCCGGCGCCGCTGCCGCCCCGGCCAGTGGCCGGGGGCTTGGGACCCCTGTTGCGCACGGTGATCCGCTCGAGCCCTGCGGTCGCCCGCAGGGTTGCGATCTCCTTGGGTGAGAGGAGCCGGAGGGTGCCCGGCCGGAGATCCTCCACCGTGAGCCCGGCGAGCTCGCTGCGCAGCAGCCGCATCACCACCAGGTTCAGTGTCTCGCACATGCGCCTGATGAGCCTGTTGCGTCCTTCGAAAACGGTTATGTCCAGCCAGGTGTGACCCCTCGTCTCGGCGCGAACAAGGACCTTGGCCTTGGATGTTCGGCCATCCTCCAGCTCAACGCCGTTGGCAAGGGCTGCTAGCTGAGCCTCTGTGACCTCTCCCCGCACGCGCACCAGGTATCGCTTGGGCACGTGGCGGCTCGGGTGGGTGAGGGCGTGGACGAGCTCGCCGTCGTTGGTGCAGAGCAGGGCGCCCTCGGAGTAGAAGTCCAGCCGGCCCACCGGGAAGACTCGGGCCCCTTCGGGGGGCAGCAGATCCACTATGGTGGGGCGCCCCTCCGGGTCGTCCAGGGTGGTGACCACTCCGGCGGGCTTGTTGAGCAGCAGGTAGACCAGGTCCTCGGCCTGCACCCGCTTTCCGTTCACCTCCACCCGGTCCTTTCGCGGGTCCACCTTGGTTCCGAGCAGGGTGACCCGCGCTCCGTTCACCCGGACGCGACCCTCGGTGATGAGTGACTCGGCCTTGCGCCGGGAGGCGACCCCGGCCTGGGCCAGAAAGCGCTGCAGTCGTATGGGGGCGCTCATTGCGAGGATCCATCCTCCGGTGAGGAGCTGTCACCCGGGGCGGGCGAGTCGGGCTGGTCTGGCGAGTCGGGCTGGGCTGAACCACCAGGATCTTTCTTTCGCTTCTTGCGGCTGGCGACGAGCTGCTCCAGGGACTCCAACATGCGTCCGGCCTCGGGGCTGGAGGTGCCCGCCTCTGCCTCCTGAGCTGCCATCTTCTTGAGGGTCCGCTTGACCCGGTCCGCACCGCGGGCCGCCTCCGACGCGGCCTCCAGGGCGTCCAGCACCTCGTCGTCCCCCTCGTCCAGCTCGTCCAGCTCCCCGTCGGGGAGGATCTCATCTGGTGAGATCTCTGGAGGCACCTCTGGACGGGCTGGAGGCCGGGGTGAGTCCTCCAGCCCGGAGGAGGCTGTGGCTCGTTGGTCATCTCCTGGCTCTTGCCCCTCTGCCGAGGGGTCTGCTCGTCTCTCCACTGGAGCCTCGGTCCCCTCCGGGCTCGGCCCATGGCCAGCCCTTGGCTGGTCGGGCTCCATCCCCTCCTCGGCGGTGGCCGCGAGCTCGGCCACCGCTCGCATGGGAGGGAGCTCGCCGAGGCTCGAGAGGCAGAAGAAGGACAGGAACTCGTGAGTGGTGCCGTAGAGGAAAGGACGCCCGGGCTCATCCTTGCGGCCCAGGATACGCACCAGGTCCCGCGACAGCAGCATCTTGAGAGCGCCCCCTGAGTCCACCCCGCGGATCTGGTCGATCTCGGCCCTCGTCACTGGCTGGCGGTAGGCGACCACTGCCACCACCTCCAGGGCCGCCCGGCTCATGCGCACGGGCTTTATCTCCTCCATGCGGCGCACCCAGCGGCTGTTTTCAGGGTTGGTGCGGAGCTGGTAGCCGCCGTCCACCTCCATGACAGTGATCCCGGAAGAGGCCCGCTGCTCAACGAGCGCCCTCAGCACCCCTCGCACGCGCGCAGGGCTTCGCTCTCCCAGGAGCTTTTGGATCTGAGAGGGCTTGAGGGGTCTCTCGGAAGCGAACAGGAGCGACTCGACGATGGACAGCAGCCGCTGGGAGATCCCCTCTCCCACGTCCATGCTGGTCTGAGCCTCCTCGCCGTGCTCCTCGCCGTGCTCCTCGCCGGGCTCCTCGCCGTGCTCCTCGCCGGGCTCCTCGCCGGGCTCCTCGCCGGGCTCCTCGCCGGGCTCCTCCACCAGGAGATCCTCCTGCTCTTGCTGCTCCTCCCCGCCGGGCTCCTCCCCTTGGGGTCTGTCTTCCTCGGGTCGACTCGTTTTCTCGTGCTCTGTCATTGGCTCAGTCGTAGCTGTCGTCAATCTGCAGGTCGTTCGCTTCCAGCTCAACCTCTTGAACCGCCCTCTCGAGATAGATCTCCTCACCATCATCTGGCTGGTGGATGCGGATGATGTGCTGTCGGGCCATCTCCAGGATGGCCAGGAAGGTGACCACCACCGAGATCCTGAAGGAGGGTCCAACCTCCACGTCGGCGAACATGGAGGAGAAGGTGGTGCGCGGTGTCCTCCGCAGTCGGTCCAGCAGCTCGTGGATGCGGTCGGCCAGGGAGACGCGGTCGATGAGCACGTCGTGAGTGACCTCTGGCCTGGCCCGGGCCAGGATCTTTGCCATGGCGTCGACCAGGCGAAAGAGCCCCACCTCTGCAAAGGGAGCGATGCCCTCCCCCTCCGACTCCCTCTCCAGGGGAGATCCCCTCAGCCACACGGATCGGCCCACCTGGGGTCTTTGGTCCAGCCCCTCCGCGGCCTCCTTGAATCGCTGGTAGGCCAGCAGTCGCTCCTGGAGCAGCTTGGCAGGATCCAGGTCCTCCCCCTCCCCCTCGGTGGTCTCTGTCTCGTCGGGGGGGAGCATCTGCTTTGACTTTATGTGCGCCAGGAGGGCGGCATAGTAGAGGAACTCACCGGCCACATCCAAGTTGAGAGCCTTCATGAGGTCCAGGTACTCCAGGTACCTGGCGGTGATGAAGGCCACTGGGATGTCGAAGATGTCCAGCTCGTGCTTGCGCACCAGGTGTAAAAGCAGGTCCAGGGGACCTTCGAACATCTCCAGCTTGACCTCATAGGGCAGCTCGAGCTGGACGCCCTGGGGGGGATTCTCGCTCATGTGCGTCATCCCGGGAGCTTTGTGGGATCCACGCCCGCCAGCAGGGCCATCCAGTCGGTCCACATGCGGGAGAATGCCGCGACCGGGCTCAGGAGCGCCGGCAGCACCATGAGCGCAAACACCAGCACCAGGAGCCCATACTGGGTGAGCCAGGTCGCCGCCTGAGGGTTTGTACGCTTGAGGTACTGCACCAGGATGTGGCCCCCGTCCAGGGGCGGAACAGGAAGCAGGTTGAAGGCAGCCAGGATGAGGTTGAGGCCAACGAGGAGCTGCACCCAGCGCACAGATGCGGCCACCAGCTCCACGTGGCTGGTGTGAAGACCCGAGGCCAGCAGGAGCACCAGCAGCACCGAGTAGGCCAGAAACTGCGCCACGTTCATGGCCGGGCCGGCCAACGACACCAGCACGATCATGCGCTGGCGGGAGACCCTGGCCCTGGCGGCGTAGGGGTCGAAGGGAACCGGGCGGCCCCAGCCAAAGAGCATGGCGGATGGCATCAAGAAGAGCCCCATGAGGGGCAGCACCACGGTCCCGATGGGATCCGCGTGGGCCAGGGGATTGAGCGTGTAGCGGTCTTCGATGCCTCGCCGCACACCCAGGAGGGCTCCCAGGTCGCTCACCCGTCCTCCGAGCACAGATTGCCCCCTCCTGGGAGTTGGATCGCCCAGCCAGACGGCCGCTGCCGCGTGCCCGAACTCGTGGAGGCTGATTGCCAGCACCAGGCCCAAAAACAGGACGATGCCGTCCCGGACGACCTGATATGGCATCAACGCCGCCAAACTATTGACAATCTCTGTAGTCATGGCTTCAGCCATCAAGGGAGGTAACATTACGCTCAGCCCCTGCCATGTCAAGGTGAACATCCCGTGGGACCTTTTGGCCGCCCGCGAAAGGAAGGGAGGCGTCCTCTGCGAGCTGGCGTGGATGGCGGCTCGGGGTGCGCATTGACGGCCATGGATCTGGGGGCTATGCTGCGCTGTCATTTGTCAGGAGCAGCAGATGCCTACCCAGCTCGAGCAGGCCCGAGAGGGCGTCATTACCCCACAGATGCGACAGGTCGCCGAGGACGAGGGGCGCGACCCCGAAAAGATATGCCATGCAGTGGCCAGCGGACACGTTGTGATCCCCTACAACGCTCACCGATCCTTTCGCGCGAGGGGAATTGGCGCGGGCCTTCGCACCAAGGTCAACGCCAACATCGGCGCCTCGGGCCTCAGAAACCTGGTGGAGGAGGAGATCACCAAGCTGGAGATGTCGGTGCAGTACGGCGCGGACGCGGTGATGGATCTCTCCACGGGCACCGACCTGGACGCCATCCGAGCGGAGCTAATCTCTCGGTCGCCGGTGATGCTCGGAACGGTGCCCATCTACCAGGTGGCCTCCGAGGCCGCGGAGGGGATCATCGACGCCGAGGAGCTCTTCGCCTGTATCGAGCGGCAGGCGGAGCAGGGCGTGGACTTCATGACCGTGCACTGCGGCATCACCCGTCACACGGTGGAGACCCTGGCGGCGCGGCCCCGGGTGGCCGGCATAGTCAGCCGCGGGGGCTCGCTGCTGGCCAGCTACATTCGCCGCACAGGCCATGAGAACCCGCTGTACGAGCAGTTCGACCGGCTCTGCGAGATCTTCGCCGCCCACGACGTCACCTTCTCCCTGGGCGACGGGCTCCGTCCTGGCGCTGGAGCCGACGCCACCGACGGGCCGCAGCTTGCGGAGCTCATTGTGCTGGGAGAGCTGGCCGAGCGGGCGCGTGAGCGCGGGTGCCAGGTGATGATCGAGGGCCCGGGTCACGTGCCCCTGGACCAGGTGGAGGCCAACGTCACTCTCCAAAAGCGGGTCTGTGGCGGGGCGCCCTTTTACGTGCTGGGGCCCATCGTGACGGATGTCACCCCCGGTTACGACCACATCTCAGCCGCCATCGGCGGTGCTGTCGCCGCTGCCGCCGGTGCCGACTTTCTCTGCTACGTCACCCCCGCGGAGCACCTGCGCCTGCCCACCGTGGAGGACGTTGTGGAGGGGGTGGTGGCCACCCGCATCGCCGCCCACGCGGGCGACCTGGTGAAGGATGTCCCCGGAGCCCGGGAGTGGGACGACTCCATGAGCCGCGCCCGCCGCCGCCTGGACTGGGAGGCGATGTACGAGCTGGCCATGGACCCGGTGAAGGCCCGGCGCCTGAAGGAGGGCTCCGAGGCCGCGGGCGAGGATGTCTGCACCATGTGCGGCAAGCTGTGCGCCATCCGCACGGATCGCCTCTCGGTGGATGAGACCCCAGGGGAGGAGTCGGGCTCTGGCGCAAGCACCTAGGCTGGTGTGAGGCAGGATCCGCCCCGTGGGCACGGGTCAGCGGTACTGGGGCGAGGGCGGCAGGTCGGAGCCCAGCTTCTGGATCATGGCCCGCAGCTCGTCGGGCTCGCTGGAGCGGCCCAGCGTCTCCTCCAGAGAGATCTGGCCATTGTAGTAGAGGTTGGCCAGGGACTGGTTCAGGGTCATCATGCCGTGCTGAGACTGGCCGATCTGCATCTGCGAGTAGATCTGGTGGACCTTGTCCTCCCGGATCAGGTTCCGGATGGCTGCGTTGGGCACCATGATCTCCATGGCCATCACCCTCCCCGAGCCGGTGGCCCTGGGGATGAGCTGCTGGCAGAGCACCCCCTCCAGCACGAAGGAGAGCTGTGCTCTTACCTGGCTCTGCTGGTGAGGGGGGAACACGTCGATGACCCGGTTGATGGTCTGTGCGGCGCTGTTGGTGTGCAGGGTCGCAAAGGCGAGGTGCCCCGTCTCGGCGGTGGTGAGGGCCGCCTCTATTGTCTCCAGGTCGCGCATCTCGCCGATGAGCACCACGTCGGGATCCTGTCGCAGGATGTACTTGAGCGCCTTCTTGAAGGAGCTGGTGTCGGCGCCCACCTCCCGCTGGTTTACCACGCACCCCTTGTGGGGGTGGAGGTACTCGATGGGATCCTCCACGGTGATAATATGTCCGCGAGTCTCGGTGTTGATCAGGTCCAGCATGGCCGCCAGGGTGGTGGACTTTCCCGAGCCGGTTGGGCCCGTCACCAGCACCAGGCCGCGAGGCTTGCGGCACAGCTCCGCCACCACCGGGGGCAGCCCCAGCTCCTGGAAGGAGCGGATGCGGAAGGGGATCTGACGGATGGCGGCCGCAACGGCTCCCCGCTGCTGAAACACGTTGGCCCGAAACCGCGCCAGGTTCTTGACGCCGAAGGAGAAGTCCAGCTCCTGCTCCTTTTCGAAGCGCACCTTCTGCGCGTCGTTTAGCACGCTGTAGATCTGCTGCTTGGTCTCCGTGGGGGTCAAGGGCGGCAGCTTCAGAGGGATGAGCTCACCGTCGATGCGGAGCTGTGGGGGGCTCCCGGCGGTGATGTGCAGGTCTGAGGCCTCCTTGTCGATCATTGCCTTCAGAAGCTGGTGGAGGTTAGCCATTGTCAGTTCTCTCCGCGACCACCAGGGTCAGCGCCCATCTTCTCCTGGGAGCCCAGCGTGGCCAGCCAGGATCAGTCGGCCGCGGTGACCCGCAGGATCTCCTCCATGGTGGTGGTTCCCTCGGCCAGCTTGTTGATGCCAGCCATGCGCAGGGTCTTCATTCCCAGGCGCATGGCCTCTGCCTTCAGCTCGGCCGCGGACGCGCCCTGGAGCACGAGGTCCTTGAGCACGTCTCCCATGACCATGACCTCGTACAGGGCGATGCGGCCCTTGTAGCCCGTGTTGTTGCAGGTGCGGCAGCCCACTCCCTTGTACAGGCGGATGGACTTGGCGTCCTCGGCGGGCACGCCCAGGTCCACCAGAGCCTGGGGATTCGGGTCTATCTGGGTCCGGCAGTCCATGCAGATCTTCCGGGCCAGCCGCTGAGCCAGGATCAGGTTCACCGACGCGGTCACCAGGAAAGGCTCCACGCCCATGTTCAGCATCCGGTTGATGGTAGATGGCGCGTCGTTGGTGTGCAGGGTCGAGAGCACCATGTGGCCCGTGAGGGCGGCCTTCACGGCGATCTCGGCCGTCTCGTAGTCGCGGATCTCGCCGACCATGATGATGTCCGGGTCCTGCCGCAAGAAGGAGCGCAAGGCCGCTGCGAAGTTGAGGCCGATCTCCTCGTGCATCTGCACCTGGTTGATGCCCGGCAGGTTGAACTCCACCGGATCCTCTGCGGTGGAGATGTTGTCCTGGACCTTGTTCAGCTCCGCCAGGGCCGAGTACAGGGTGGTCGTCTTGCCCGACCCGGTGGGGCCGGTTACCAGCACCATTCCGTAGGGCTGGTGGATGGCCTTCTGGAAGTCCTCCAGGGGCCCCTGCTCGAAGCCCAGCTTGGTCATGTCGAGCTGCAGATTCGACTTGTCCAGGAGCCGCAGGACCGTCTTCTCGCCGTAGAGGGTGGGCAGCACGCTCACCCGAAAGTCCATCTCCTTGCCCTTGCCGAGCTTGAGCTTGATGCGTCCGTCCTGGGGGAGGCGCCGCTCGGCGATGTCCAGGTTGGACATGATCTTCAGCCGGGAGACGATGGCGTTCTTGAGCTTCAGCGGAGGCGCGTGCTCCTCGTACAGCACCCCGTCGATGCGGAAGCGCACGCGGAACATCTTCTCATAGGGCTCGATGTGGATGTCGGAGGCCCCCTTCTTGATGGCGGCGAGCAGAATATAGTTCACCAGCCGCACGACGGGGGCTTCGCCGGACTCCTTCTCGAGGTCGACAATGTTGACGTCCTCCTCCCCGTCGCCAAACTCGATCTCCGACTCGTCGAAGTCGTCGAGCACCTCCTCGTAGCTGACCTTGGTTGCGTAGTGGTTCTCGAGGGCCTCCTCGATGGCCACCTCCGAGGCGACCACCACCTCGATGTTGTAGCCCGTGAGGAACTTCAGGTCGTCTATGGCGAGGATGTTCGACGGGTCGCTCATGGCCACTATGAGCGCCGCACCAGCGCGGTTGATGGGGATGACGGTGTGCTTGCGCGCCACCTCCTCCGGCACCAGCTTGATCACGTCCGGGTCGATCTCGAAGTCCTGCAGGTTGATGGGGGGGACCCCGTACTGCTTGGACAGAAACTGCGTCAGGTCGCTCTCTTTGATGTACCCCAGCTTGGTCAGGCTGTAGCCCAGCCGGTGCCCGCTCTTTCGCTGCTCGTCCTGGGCCTTGCGGAGCTGATCCACGCTGATCATGCTCTCCCGGACAAGCAGCTCGCCCAGCCGGGATGAACCCTTGTTGCCTGATGCTGCCATGTCTGTCTCGGAGGTGCCCGCTAGATGTTGGAGGCGTTGAGCGTGAAGGTGACCGTGTAGTAGTTGAGATCCTGGTAGGTCTTGCCGAAGACCTCGAGGTAGTACCAGCCCTGCGGGTTGTTGGTGCCAGAGGCCGTGCTCACCACCATGCCGGGGCCCTCCTCGTTGTCGTTGGTCGACAGGCCCACCGCCACGTCGTCGCGCCAGTCGTTGGTGGCGAAGTCCCAGCGCCACACCCGCGCGTCGATGTCCCGGGGAGGCACGGAGTTGTACTCGTACAGCACCCGGAAGGCGACCGTCTCCTCCGGGAGGAGGTAGATGGCGTAGAAGTCCCTGTCGCCGTTGGGACAGGTGAGCAGGTTCATGAAGCCGTTGGTGTAGTTCTGCCGGTTGGGGCACCTGGCGGCGTAGTCCACGGGATCGGTGAAGACGCCGTCGTCACCACAAGGGAGCACCACCGCCAGGTCCGGGTGGTCGTTGGGCTCCATGTCAGAGTCGTTGGGCCAGCCCAAGAACTCCGGGTTGTTCGGGCTCATGCAGGCCGGCGCAGCCTTCAGGCAGGTTCCCCCGTAGCAGGTGTAGTCGTCGGGGCACTTGCCCCCGGCGCCGCACCGGAATGGGGCGTCCGGCAGCGCCGGGTTGTAGGCGCAGCTCAGCAGCAGAGACGTTGAGAGGGCGACTAGGGGAATGTGCTTGGCCGTGATCATGTCTCGTTCTCCAAAAGGTCTGGTCTCAAGATCGTCTCAGAACCTGAACCCGCCAGAGAGGCCAACGGATCGGCGCCCCAAGGTGGGGGTGATTCGGATTGTGTCGGTGACCTTCGTGGGCTTGGTGGATTCGCGGGACCGATTCCGGAAAAACAGGTCGTAGGCCAGATACCCCGCGCCTCCCAGGGCCAGGGCGCCGACCACGTAGCAGAAGATGGCGCCCGTATCCAGGGCCTGTCCCTGCTTTTGGATGCGCTCGATGTCGCCGTCGAAGAAGCGCTCGGGGGCGATCCCGGATGGGTGAGCGCCAGCGTTTGCCATCTCCTGGGCCTTGGCCCGGGCCTGGACCGAGAGCACGGCGCCCACCACAATGGAGGCCACGCCAGCCGCCGCGGTGGCGATGAAGCCGTAGAGCTTGAGCTTGCGGCGGCTGGCAGAGTCGGTGCCAGGGCCGGGTGTGACCCCCTCGCCGCCGCCCTTTGTCTTGCCCCCGTCGCCTTCGATCTTCCTGGCGCTCACGGGGGTCTCGTCCGGACAGCCCTGAAGCCTGCCCCCGGGCTGCAGGGGGTTGGACTCCGAGAGCCCGATGATGTTGGGGCTGGAGGATGTGCCGCTGCCCGCCTTGCGCTTGCCCGTGCGGCCCACCGCCTCGATGTAGTACTGGATGGAGCTGCCCTTCATGTGTCTTTGGGGGATGCAGCCGTGGTAGATGGAGCGACGGTCTGGCTTCATCATCTTCTTGATGAACTTCTCGCTCCCCTTGGGGCGGTAGTAAAGGTACAGGCGCGCCCAGTCGCCGAAGTCCTCGGGGAGCTCTGCCTCCATGGTGAGGGGTTTGCCGGGGCGGGCGTCCTCCACCGGCTCGTGGATGATCTCCCCGGGCCTAACCCTCGGGCGCCGGCGCTTGACCACCGGCTCTGTCCGCCGAGGGGTGACTCGGGGCAGGCCGGGCGGGGTCTCTCCGATGCCGGTGCTGGCGCCGCTGCAGGTCTTCTTCATGGTCTTCAGGGCGGCAGTGGCCTCGGCCCGCTTCTTGTTGGTCAGGGTGGACTCATCCAGGAACTTGCAGAAGGCCGTGGCGGCCTCGTCCTCCAACCCGGAGGCCTGGAAGGTCTTGCCGATGTAAAACAGCACCACTGGCACGGGGCGGATCTTGTATGCGATGCGCAGCTCCCGCACAGCCTTGAGGTACTCGCCGTTCTGGTAGTAGGCGAAGCCCTTGTTGAAATGCTTGCGCGCTCGATCCTTGGCGCTGGTCTGGGCGTGGGAGGTCGCCGAGCCCCCAGCCACCAGCAACATCATTGAAAGTGCAACTCCGAGCTTACTCATGGTTCCTCTCGCAGTCCTTTCGGTGCGTTGAAATCCCGGGCACAAGCTGTCACGCCCGGTTACAATCCCCGGCTGCTAGCCGAAGGGGTTCTTCCACATGCCTGCACGCCGCATGGGCGGCCGCCTGCGTGGTCGGTGGCGTCGCGGGGTGATGCGCCTGGGTGGGCGCCGCCTTCTGGGGACGACCCGCCTGGGAGCCACTCTCCTGGGAGCCACCATGGTCGCTGGCCGAGCAACCCCTGGCTCGGTCATGCCTGGCTGAGCAACCCCTGGCTCGGTCATGCCTGGCTGAGCAACCCCTGGCTCGGTCATGCCTGGCTGGGCTGCCCCTGGCTCGGTCATGCCTGGCTGGGCTGCCCCTGGCTC
>JAJRWW010000101.1 GCA_024276595.1 Myxococcota bacterium | reverse complement strand
GTCACCTGTACCGCCGGTCCGGACCCAGGGGAGCCTCCAGCCTGCGAGGTGGCGGAGACTACCTGGACCCTGGAGACATCGGGGGACTGCGTTGTGTACGTGGTGCTCCGAGACGGTCGCGGAGGAGTGGACTGGCTCTCCCAGCGCTTCCGAGTCGGGATGTGACCGGCCGGCCCCCTATGGCGTGCGGCCGCGCCTGATGATGACGAACTCCACCCGGCGGTTGGTGGACCAGCAGAGGACCGTCTTGGCCCGGCACTTGAGGCGGCCCTTGCCGTAGCCGGTGGCCTTGAGCCGGCTCTCCGCGACACCCTTGTTTACCAGGTAGCGCTTCACCGCCTCGGCGCGCTTTTGGGAGAGCTGCAGGTTGTAGCGACGAGATCCGCGCTGGTCCGTGTGGCCCTGGATCTCGATTAGCTGCAGGTCCTTGCGGTCGTTGATGACCTCCGCGAGGGTGTCGAGCAGCTTGTAGGAGACCTTGCGGATGATGTCCTTGTTGGTCTGGAAGTAGATCTTCTCGTTGAGCTGGAAGCCCTTCTTCCCGATCTTGAAGGGGATCTGGTCCGGGCAGCCGTCGTCGTCCTTGTACTTGTTGAAGGTCTCCTTCTCGTTGGGGCAGGCGTCGTCCTTGTCCAGGATGGTGTCCTTGTCGTTGTCGGGATCCGGGCAGCCATCGGAGTCCTCGAAGTTGTCCTTGTCCTCCACGGTCTTGACGAACTTGCTGGCCTTGTCGGCGTCGGTGCCGCGGCACTGGTCGTCCCTGTCGGGCACCCCGTCGCCGTCGTTGTCCGAGTCGGGGCAGCCGTCGGAGTCCTCGAAGCCGTCCTTGTCCTCGGGCACGTCCGGGCACTTGTCCACGCTGTCGGCGATGCCGTCGCCGTCCCGGTCCTCCTCGGCCTTCTCCGGGCAGCCGTCGTTGTCTTCCAGGCCGTTGTAGTTCTCCGGGGTGTTGGGGCAGCGGTCGTCCATGTCCAGGATCCCGTCCTGGTCGTTGTCCGGATCCGGGCAGCCGTCCCGATCCTGGAAGTCATCGAAGTCCTCGGGCTTGTCCGGACACTTGTCCACGTCGTCCTTGATCCCGTCGCCGTCGCGGTCGCCCACGGTGGGCTCGAACACGAAGGAGACGAACACTCGGAAGTCCGGAGAGCCAACATTGTCGAGGGGCCCCACGCCGGTGAGGCCCAGGCTGGCGCCCAGGGCGAAGAAGGAGCTCTGGGCCAGGTAGAACTTGAACCCGGCCATGAGCTCCATTGGGAAGCTCCGCTTGAAGGCCTTGACCCTCGTGCCCGCCGTGGGAATCAGTGGCTCCCGGGTGTCGGTGTTGGTCTCGAAGGTGCCCGCCTGGTAGACCCCGTCGTCGGCCATGAGGCTGCCCAGCTCGATGGAGCCAAACAGCTCGGCCACGAAGACCACGGACTTGGCCAGCGACCAGGACATGCCCACGCCGTAGGTTATCTCGTACAGCCAGGTGAGCTCCCTGGCCAGGCCGTTGTCTCCCTTGTCCACGTCGAAACCGTAGTCGTCCACGTTCTCGGGGTTGATGTCCTGGGCACAGGGGCGGGCGATGCCCATGCCGGAGGCTGAGATATCGGTCCAGCGGCAGGAGCTCCAGCCCTTGTTGGCGGTGAGCTTTCCCGTGGTGGCGAAGCGCAGGCGGAGCCCGAAGTTAACCGACAGCAAGATCTTGGCCTTGCGCCAGTACTTGTCCAGGATGAACTTGGGCGCCACGGTTACGCCGCCCGAGCCGAGCATCTTCTGGTCACCGCCGCCCACCCGGCTGGAGGGGAAGTACAGCGAGAGCATGGCGCCCAGACCCACGGGGAATGTGGATGTGTCTTTGAACCTGAACTTGAAGTGCAGGTACATGTCCCCCAGGCCTTGGGCCGTGAAGCGGCCATCCTCGTCGTAGCTCATGGGGTACTTGTTGCCGTCTGCCTGCTGCCAGACGGTGCAGCCGCGGGTTGCGGTGCAGCCGGCCTGGCCGTTCTCCCGCTGGAAGCTGGAGACGCCGATCCGGCTGTTTTGGACGACGATGGGGATGCCAAAGCCCACCTCCAGCCAGGGCTTGCCCTTCTTCTTGAGCTTGAACAGGCCCATGGCGAACTGGAGGTTTGCACCCACCAGGTCGATGGTCTTGAAGTATCGTCCGTTGGCGCCAGCCATGTTGAGGGGGTTGCGAGCGTAGTTTACCATGAGGCCGAAGCTGGTGTTCCAGGGGCTGAGCACCTGGGTGGAGTCGATACTGAAGTGCCCCTTGGAGTCCATGGCCGGCTTGAACAGGTTCAGGTCGATGGGTCCCCCCTGGGCGCTCGCCACCAGGGGTGAGAGACAGACTCCCGCAACCAGGGTCGTGACAAGCAGAGATGTCTGCCAGACCTTGCGGGGGGAAACCAGTGAACGGCGCAGCGTTCGGTTGTGCAGGGGATCGCTCATGGAAACGCCTCGCTTGCACCTGGGGCGGGTGCAGCACTGTGGCCGCTCCTCACGCCGCAGGGCGGATGCTTGAGTATGGAGCACACCATAGCGATCCTCTGGCCGAAGGTCCATGCCCTTTTTGTGCCCACGCTGACATCCTCAGAGGGGCATCGAGGCCCCATCTTCGAGTCGTGGGCCCACATGGGCCCCGGCGCTGGTATACTGGGGTGGGAGGTGCAGATGACAGGAGCCCAGCCCAGACCATCGATCTCCAAGATCGACCCCTTTTCGCGGGAGTATCTCCAGGTGGCGGTGAAGCGCTCTCGCGAGCATTATCGGGACCGTTACAGGGAGATATTCGACAGCTTTCCGGCCATGTTCAAGGAGCTGGGGGACCAGGCGCGGGACCGCTACTACCGCGAGCTGGCCCGGTGCTGGCTCGCCCCGGAGAACCTGTGGGACCCCTACGCCTCCATGCGAAACGGCTGCCTGCTGGCCACCAGGGGGCTGCAGCTAGCCAGGGGACTGATCGACTACCAGGACGATCAGCGGGTCAAGCGGGGCGAGCGGGAGCCTGGCGACAGGTGGCGCCTCGGAGAGAACATTGCCATCACCCCCAAGGAGACCGTCTTCGAGAGCGAGGTGCTCAAGGTATACCACTACACATCTCGGGGAGGGAACGGGCGCAGGGTCCACAGGCTGCCCTTCGTGATGTTCTACTCCTGGATAAACGCCTACTGGATCCTGGACCTGACTCCTGAGACCAGCATGATGCGGGCGCTCCGGGACGCGGGCCTGGATGTGTATATCACCGACTGGCAGCGCCCTCGCACGGCGAAGGCGTTCAACATGGACCTGGCCGGGTACATGGAGCAGTGTCGCCTGGCCGCAGACGCTGTCCGGGCCCACAGCGGCCAGCAGACGCTCCTTGTGGGAGGCTACTGCATCGGAGGGGTGCTCGCCGACATCCTCGTGGCACAGGACCCAAAACGGGTGGCGGCGCTGGTGAACCTCACCACCGGCATCGACACCTTTGCCGGCGAGGAGGGTGCGGGCGCCTTCGGGGCCTTTACCAGCTTCGAAATCGCAGACCTTGGGGCCTATGCGGCGAGGCACGGTGGGATGCTCCCCCAAAAGGAGTTTGCAGAGTTTTTCGACAACGTGAAGCCCCGAAGGGCCGTGGACACGTTCATGGCTCGTTTCGTCTATGGTCAGGAGCCCCCGGACGACCCCATAAGCTACTGGAACCGGCGCAGCGCCAGGCCGGTATACCCGGTGCACCTGGAGTTCTTGAAGCGAATATACAATGACAACGAGCTGGCTGAGGGGACCATGTCTTTGGGGAACGGGCGAGTCGACCTGAAGCGAATCTCCCAGCCGCTGCTGGTGATAATGGGGCAGTACGACCACATCGTTCCCCTCCCGGTGGCTCTCCGCACCCACCACCTGGTCTCCACCCCGCCCGGCGACCAGGAGTCGGTGCTCATCCAGGGGGGGCACGTGCGCGCCATCGTCAATGACGCCATATACCCGGTCATCATCGACTTTCTGAAGCGCTGGGCAGGGGAGAGGGACCGGGTGGCGGCCTGAGCTGGTGCGTGGGCGGGGGAGGTGTCTAGTCGAGGCGCTCGAGGTTGTGGATGGCCCGCTCCAGCTCATCCCGGGTGAATGGCTTGCCCAGGAACGCGGTGCTTGCGCTTGCCACCTCCTCGGGCAGGGTGGAGCAGTTGGTGAAACCCGAGATGAACAGCACCCGGGTTTTCGGGCGCCTCTTCAAGAGCCGCTCGGCCAGCTCGGGTCCGGACAGGCCGGGCATGACGACGTCCGTCACGAGCAGGTCGATGGGCTCCTGGTGGGAGGCTTCCAATGTGAGGGCCTCCTCCCCGCCAGCGGCGGCCAGGGTGCGGTAACCGAGGTCGCCCAACATGGTGCGCACCAGGTCCCGAACCATGTCCTGGTCCTCCACCAGCAGGGCCCAGCCCGCCGGGCTCCTCGGCGTCATCCTGCGCTTGCGTCCGGCAGGCTTGTCGTTGGCTTCGCCGCCCCCCTTGCTAGCGTCCCTGTGCTCGGGTAGGGCGCTGGATGGGCCCGCCCCCTGGCCCGCCCCCTGGCCCGCCTGCCCGGTCTCCTGGGGCGGGCTGGGAGGGCTGGCTGCTTTTCCACTGAGGTCCGCATCCGCTTGGAAGGTGCTGCGGGGCAGGTAGACGGCGACGGTGGTGCCTTTCCCAGTTGCCGTCTGGATGTGGATCTGACCACCGGCGTGGCTGGTGATGCCGTAGACGGTCGAGAGGCCCAGTCCAGTGCCCTCTTCTTTCGTCTTGGTGGTGAAGAAGGGCTCGAACACCTGCTGCTCCACGTGGGGAGGCATGCCGGCGCCGCTGTCGGTCACCGAGAGGCAGAGGTACTCGCCCGGAAACAGCGTGCCCGTGGTCACCGGGAGGGGCGCTGACAGGTTGACGAGCCGGGTCTGGAGCAGCAGCTCTCCGGCGTCATCCATTGCGTCACAGGCGTTGGAGACCAGGTTCATGGCGATCTGCTCCACCTGGGTTGGCCTGATGAGGACGGATGGCTCCTTGGCGCCGCCATCCAGCCGCAAAACTAACCTGTGCCTCTCCCCGGCCATGGAGCGCAGGATGGGCTCCAGATCCGAGATTATCGGGTCAATGGCCACCAGGTCCACCGGGCCGGGATCGTGGCGGCTGAAGGCCAGTAGCTGGGTGGTCAGAGATGCCGCCTTGCGGGCTGCCCCCAGGATCCTCTCCACGGGGCGCCGCAGGGGGTCTGCCTGTGGGAGGCTGCGGGAGAGCAGGTCGCTGTTGCCCAGAACGAGGGTCAGCAGGTTGTTGAAGTCGTGGGCCAGGCCGCTTGCGAGCTGCCCCATGGCCTGGAGACGCTCGAAGCGCAGGAGGGTGCTCTTGCTGCTGGCCAGGTCGTCCATGGCCTGCTGCCGCTGGAGGGCCACACCGGCGAGGTTCGCGAAGGCCTCCACCAGCTCGGGGCTCTCCAGGCGTATGCCCCGTCGGGTCAAGATGATAATGGTACCATAAAGCCGCCCCTTGCTGCGGATCCCGATGCCGTGGACCTCGCCGATATCAAGGAGCCGCTCGGCGGTGGCGCAGATCTGTCTCGGCACGGCGCCGAAGAGCAGGTCGTACAGCCCGCCCCTGATCAGCGTGAGCTTGCCGCTGAGGATCTCCTGCATGTAGACATCGTCGTCGGGCAGGGGCAGGTGCGAGGGGGAGATACCCAGGTCACGGACGACATCGAGGTACCCGCGAATCGGGCCCACAAGGTGACGCAGCGTCAGCGAGCGCTGCTGCGGGTCACAGGAGCTGACCAGCACGCTTGCGTCCTGCACCAGCTCCGCCAGGCCATAGGCGATCACGTGGTAGATGTCGTCGCCCGGTCCCAGCTCCAGGAAGACGCTCGCCTGGCGTGAGAGGTGTGCCGCTGCCTCGTCCTGCGAGGGTGGGACCTCGTGGGCACGTGGCCCTGGAGCGCCATGGCGATCTTGGCGGAGCGGTCGCAGCAGGAGCAGAGCGCAGCACCGGCCTCGATCGTCGAAGAGCTGCCCGTCCATGAGCAGAGCCGTGGGACGACCTCTGGGGTCGCGAAGGGTGACCTCGCAGGAGCAAGACCGCAGGGTCGGGAGATCACAGAGGATCCGGGCCAGCTCCTGGCGCGCGATACCATCGGAATAATCCAGTATGTTGCTTCCCAGGAGCCTGGAGGGGTTGCGTCCAAGAAGCCGGCAGGCGCCCGCGCTGCACTCCTGGATAGGCCCGGGCTCGCCGTTCTCCCGCAACGGGAAAACGAGCGCGGACACGGACTCCGACTCAAATACCAGGCGGCTCAGTGCCGCGTCCAGGCCGGAGAGCGCCCCAGGGGAGCCGCTGGTTTTCCCATCGCACATCGCTAATATTACAGCGTACATGGACTCGGCCACGGTCTCAAGGGGAAGATCGCGGCTCGCCCCAGGTGCTTACCGACAGCCCAGGCTGTAGGGGTTTACCTTGCTGCGTCGGTAGTGGCTGCGGTGCCCGTGCGAGGAGCCGAGCGGGCCTGGCCTCTCGCCAGGCCGGATGCGCTGAATGACCCAGACGTCTCCGGTGCACCAGCCAGTCACGTAGATGAGCCTGTCTCTGGGATGCACCGCGAGGCCAGACGCCTTCACGATGTCCAGGTCCAGGGTGGCGACCTTCCTGGTCCGGGTGTCTACTATGGCCACCAGGTGCCTGGCGTAGACGGCCACGTACAGGAACCTCTCGTCCTTGGAGAGCGCGATGGTGCGAGGCATGGAGCCCACGTACACCTTGCCCACGACCTTGCCCGCCGCCGTGTCGATGATCTCGATGCGCCCCTTGCGCAGCACCGACACGTACAGGAGCTTGCCGTCCTTGGTGAGCGCCGTGTGGCGCGGATAGCGAGAGGTGGGGATCTGCCGAAGGACCTTCATGGTGGCGGTGCTCACCACGGTGACCGTGCGTCCGCCTGTGTTGGCCACGTAGAGGGTCTTTCCGTCGGCCGTGACCGAGAGCCCGCGGGGATAGCGTCCGGTCTTCACGCTCCCAAGGGGCCTCAGGGTGCGGGCGTCCAGCTTGGCCACTTTTCCCAGCCAGTTGGCCACGTAGAGGATCTTCCCGTCGGCCGAGAGGGTCATCTGCTTGGGCAGCCTGCCAGGGCGCACGGTCTTTTCCACTCGCCAGGTGGTCGTGGAGATCTTGTGGAGCTTGCTTCTGTAAAAGTCGCTCACGTACAGGGTCTTCGAGTCGCGACTGGAGACGGACTCGATGGCGTTGCCGCGCCAGCTCAAGGTGCGAAGGTGCTTCAAGGTGACAGCGTCGAGCACGTCCACGTTCTTACCCCGGCGTCGGCCGAAGTTCGTCACGAACAGGTGCTTGCCGTCCGGGGAGACGGAGCAGCCCTTGGGCATGATACCGGTGCTGGCGCTGCCCCATATTCGGAAGGTGTCACCGCCCAGCTTGACGCTGTAGCCGATGTGCCTCCTGGCGGGCCTGGCGAGGGCAGCGGGTGCGCGGACGCCCACCGCGAGGACGCCCACCGCCAAGGCGGCCACGACGAGCTGAGGCGCGGCGAGCCCTTGCGCCGGCCCACCAGAGGTGGATACAGGGCTGAGGGTGAATGTGTCTGCCGAGGAGCTCATGGGTCGGTTCTGTCAGACCGCGGCTCCATGCGCAAGATTCAAAAGCGGATCCAGTACACACAGGGAGAGAAGGATCTCCAGGATCCGCCCGGGCCATGGGCTCGGCGCCTTTGGGCTTGGCGCCTACTTGTGGACTCGCAGGAGGGCGATCGCGGAGACTCCCGGGGCATATACGCCCGAGCCGTGGTACTTGTATGGCTCGTTCGAGACGTTCTCGATCCGCAGGGTCAGGTCAGTGTAACGGCCCATGCGCACGCCGCCGCTGAGGCTCACCATGGCCCAGCCAGGGGTGCCCGTGCAGTTGTCCGGGCCGTTGGGGCAGATGCGCTTGTCCGCGAGATCTCCCGGGCTGAGCCGATCCTGGCGGGCAGACCAGCGGACTGCCACCTCTGCCCAGTAGCGGTGTCTGCGGTAGCCGGCCGCCACCATCCCCTGGAGCGGCGACATGCGGCGCATTGGCTGGGTTGGGGGGGTGTACATCTCCATCCTGAGATCCCCGCGGGTCCAGGAGATCCAGCCGGAGAGATAGAACCGACGAGGGAGCCGTACGGTGAGCTTCCCTTCCAGTCCTGCCACGTAGCCGCGCGCCGTGTTTACCCTCTGGGTGGCGGGCTCGCCGTCCACCTCGTAGCCGGTGAACTGGCGGGCGATGAAGTCCTGGAGCATGGTGTAGTGGCCGAAGGCGGAGAGGCTCAGCAGGCGGCAGGCCCACTTGACACCCAGCTCGAAGGTGGTGGCCTTCTCCGGGGAGAGGTCCGGGCTGGGCACGTCGAAGCCGCCCCCCTCGGAGCCCACGTGGGAGTAGTCGTCGAGGTTTGGTGCCCTGAAGGAGCGCTGCACACCGGCGATGAGGCGCAGCTTCCTGGTGGGGATGAAGGTGACGGAGAGGCCGCCAGCGAAGCCGAGAGCTGTGTCGCTGATCCGCTCCTGGGTCAGGCCATAGGTGGCCGCCAGAGGGTCCGGGGGGATCTCGGTGTATGCGAACGCGAGGCGTGCCCCGGCGCGAAGGCGCAACCAGCTCCATGGAGAGATGGTGTCGGCGGCGAAGACTCCGCCCTGGAGGTACTGTGAGCCGTCCACGAACCTTCCCCGGAAGGAGATGGGGTCGGTGGCGAGATCCTCGCCCGTGGATAGGGACTCCCTGCGCTGGGCAGAGGCGATGCGGTCGTAGTACAGGTCGAGCCCGTAGGAGAGGTTGGAGTACTTGCCGAAGTTTGTGCCCGCAACGAAGGCGAGGCCGACGGTGTGAACCAGGTCGTTCTCGTACTCGATCCGGTCACGGTCCAGGCGCCTTCGGTCTCGCCGCTCCCGCTGACGCTGATAGGAGATCACCAGGTCGAAGCGGTCCAGCAGTCGTCCGGCCCTCCCCGAGAGCTTGAGGTAGGCCAGGTCCCGAAACTGCTTTCGGTAATGGCGGCAGTCGGTGTAGGAGCACTTGTCCGTGCGGGGCACGTCGTACTGGCGGGTCCCGTTTGCGGCCATCTTGATGGCCCAGTTGCCGCTCAGGTGGTAGGTGAGGGCGCCGTCGTAGTTGCCTTCGGTGTATCCGGTCCACTTCTGCTCGCCTATGCCCCTGCCCCCGGAGAGGGTGTCGAAGTCCTTGAATGAGCCGCCGGCAAAGACGGTGAGCGCATGGAGCTGGGTCCAGGCTCCGAGGTTGTATATCTGACTCGTGTCTGCGGTGGAGAAGCGGGTGAGGGCCTCCCCGCCCCAGCGGAGCCTGGCGCCGGGAATGTACGGCGCGTTGCGGGTGAGCACGTAGATCACGCCACCGATGGCGTCCGAGCCGTACAGCAGCGACCCAGGGCCGCGCAAGAGCTCCAGGCGCCGGATGGAGAAGCTGTCTACGGTGTTGAGGTTCTGGTTGGGACCGTACCTCACCGTGCTGTTGTTCAACCGCACGCCGTCGATCATGTAGAGCACATGCTGCCCGGTGAAGCCGCGGATAAAGGGTGAGCCACCTCCATGGTTTGTTTTTTGGACCACCACTCCGGGGATGGACTCCAGCATCTCCGGGGTAGATCGGGGCGCCAGGCGGAAGATCAGGCGACGGTCCAGAACGTCCACGGACCTGGGGCTCTCGAAGAGGTCCTCGGGGCGCTGAGCAGCAACGACCACGGTGCGGTACGCCTCGGGGCCGAGGCTCCGGATCCCAGGCTTCCCAGGTCTGGGCTTCGGAGACCTGGGCCTTGCCGGGGCGGCCCTCCGGGGCGCTGGCCTCGCCGGGGTGGCCCTCCGGGGCGCTGGCCTCGCCGGGGTGGCCCTTCGGGGCGCTGGCCTCGCCGGGGCGGCCCTCCGGGGCGCTGGCCTTGCCGGGGTGGTCCTCCGGGGCGCTGGCCTTGCCGGGGTGGTCCTCCGGGGCGCTGGCCTTGCCGGGGTGGCCCTCCGGGGCGCTGGCCTTGCCGGGGTGGCCCTCCGGGGCGCTGGCCTT